>JANLSP010000407.1:0-1523 GCA_031362485.1 Novosphingobium sp. | reverse complement strand
CGCGCAATTGCTGCGGCACATCGGCGACATGTGCGATATTGGCAGTCACGTCCTCGCCCACCTGCCCGTCGCCGCGCGTCGCCGCGCGCACCAGCTTTCCCTCTTCATAGCGCAGCGAGCACGACAGCCCGTCGATCTTGTCCTCCGCCGTCATCGCCACGTCGGTATCGTCCGGCAAATTCAGGAACCGCCGCACCCGCGCGACAAATTCCGCCACTTCCTCGTCGGAAAAGGCATTGTCGAGGCTCATCATGCGCACTTCATGCGGCACTTTCGACAGCGGCGAGGCAGCGACTTCGTGGCCGACCTTGCGGCTGGGCGAATCGGCACGGACCAGATTTGGAAACGCCGCTTCGAGCTCCATATTGCGGCGCACCAGTGCATCGTATTCGGCGTCGGAAATTTCGGGCGCGTCCTCGGCATGATAGAGCTTGTCGTGCCGCGCGATGGCGCGCGCCAGCCGCATCAGCTCATTGGCGGCATCCGCTTCGGAGGGGACGTGCGCGGTCATCGTCAGGACAGCGGCACTGTCTCGGTCCGGTGCTCGATCCCAACCAGCAACGGCGCCAGCTTCGCGCCCCAGTCGCCGGTCTGCGGCATTGCGAGGCAGGCATCGTAGGCCGCCTTGCTCTCCCAGATCTCGTTGATCCAGAATGAGTCCGCGTTGTCCTGTTCCAGCTGGATCAGATAGAGCAGCTTGCCCGGCACATCGCGCGAGCTTTCCTGAAGCGCGGCGACCAGTTCATCGCGCTTGCCGGGCCTGGCCGTCATACGGCCCAAGAGTCCCCATTGGCCTGAATTCGCTGTCATGCCTCTCTCCTTATCAATCCATCTCGACCCGTTGCGGCGGGATCTGCTTGTCGAATGCCTCGCCCGAATATGCCCCGCCGCGCGAAACCCAATGGAGGAAGACATGCGCCGACCAGCGGTTGGGATTGGGCACGGTGCGGCCATGGTGGTGGTGCACGCCTTGATAGAGCACCGCATCCCCCGGCATCATGGCGACGCCTTCGGGCATTTCGTGCGGAGCAAAGCCCTCGTCCGCGCGTTGGCGCGGGTGATCGTCGCGCGTGGTCGCAACTTCCAGTGCCCACGGCAGGTCATCGGCATAGGCGAGCGTGAGTGAAACGGAATGCTCGCAGGCATAACGGTCGCAGTGCACCCGGCAGATGTCGCCCTGCCGATAAAGCCGGAAATAGGCATAGGTCGGCAACAGGTCCTCACCGGTTGCCGCGGCGATGGCCGGGGTCATGCCCCACAGGAACCCGGCAAGCGGCGCATACTGGTTGCTGGTGACTTCGGCAGCAGGCGCACGCAGCAGATGGCTGGGCTGCAAGATCTGCGATAAGGCGATGCCTTGGCGGTCCAGCTCGGCTTTCAATCGCGAAAGAAACCCCGTGGCCACTTCGCGCGGGATCAGGCCGGGCAGCGACGCATAGCCTTTCTGGCGATAGGTCTCGGCCGCCGCAGCCATCACACGCCTTCCAGCAGCCGGTCTGCCTGCGCGCGCGCCTCGGCAGTGA
>JANLSP010000341.1:0-19872 GCA_031362485.1 Novosphingobium sp. | reverse complement strand
ATCCAGACCCCGCTGCGCCAGATCGCCCAGAATGCGGGCCATGATGGCGCCGTGGTTGCCGGCAATCTGCTGCGTGAAAACGACGAAACGCAGGGCTTCAACGCCGCAACCGATGTTTATGAAAACCTGGTTGCGACCGGTGTGATCGACCCGACCAAGGTCGTCCGCATTGCCTTGCAGGACGCAGCTTCCGTGGCCGGTCTGT
The DNA here is from genome assembly GCA_031362485.1 of Novosphingobium sp. Taxonomy (GTDB): domain Bacteria; phylum Pseudomonadota; class Alphaproteobacteria; order Sphingomonadales; family Sphingomonadaceae; genus Novosphingobium. The sequence goes on along the minus strand of JANLSP010000341.1, from coordinate 19,667 downwards.
TGATCACCACCGAAGCCGCAATCAGCGATCGGCCTGACGACAAGCCGGCCATGGGCGGCATGCCCGGTGGCGGCATGGGCGGCATGGGCGGCATGGACTTCTGATCCAAAGCCCGTCGCATATTCAAATGGGGCCGGGGGAGCGATCCTCCGGCCCTTTTTGCTGGCAGCAGCAATGGGGAATGCTAGTCTGGCCGCAGCCCGGCAATTGGAGACTGATCGTGATCCTTCGCATTGCCACTCTTGCCGCATTTGGCATTCTCACGCTGAGTGCTTGCGCGCCGATGGCGCCGCCCCCTGTGGCGGCGAGCTATGCCGCCGCATTGGCCGATTCGGCGCGCCCGGAGGCTGACCGCAGGCGCGACGAGGCACGCAAGCCTGCCGAGCTCTTGGCCTTCGCCGGCGTCGCGCCGGGGCAGCGGGTCGGCGATTTCATCATGGGCGGCGGTTACCTGACCCGGGTGCTTGCTGCGGCGGTCGGCCCGAGGGGCCACGTCTATGGATTTCAGCCCGCCGAATTCATCACTTTCCGCAAGGCCTATGCCGCCGAGCAACAGGCAGTCGACGACGCCTATGCCAATGTCGACGCCGTGGCTGGGCCGATTGCCGCCCCGGCGTTCCCGGCCCGGCTTGATGTCATCGTCACTGTCCAGAACTTTCACGATCTCTATCTCAAACCGTTTGCCGCTGACACCGGCGCGCGCGCCAGCGCCGCGCTCTATGCTGCGCTGAAGCCCGGCGGCACTCTGCTGGTCGTTGATCACAGCGCGGCTGCGGGCACAGGCACCAGCCGTGCTGACGACCTTCACCGCATCGACCGCGAGGCCGTTGTCGCGGCGCTGACTGCTGCCGGCTTCAGGCTAGAGGCGAGCAGCGATCTCTATGCCCGTCCAGACGATCCGCGCAGTGCCAATGTGTTCAATCCGGCAATCCGCGGCCAGACCGACCAGTTCACCCTGCGGTTTCGCAAACCGAAATAGTCTCGCCCCGGCCAAAGGGTCCCGCGCGGCGAAATCCCTGCGCCTGGCTTAGCTTTTGCAGCCACTCCGTTGCGGAAATCCAACGTTTTACGCATTTACCCGCATGCAAGGGTCACTTCGTCGCCATCTTGTTTGACGGAAATCAGCAGTTTGTTAAGCTGGTGCGTTAAGGAAATCCAAAGTATGAACTTGATAGCATGCGCATTGTGACAGGACTTGCTTTCAAACATCGCTTGATCCGCGCCTGGGCTTTGCTGGCCATCGCTGCAGCCGTGGCATTGCCGCAGTCGGCCGCGCGCGCTGCTGACAATGCCGATATCCAGGCCGCGTTTGACCGTACTTTCTCAGTCGAGCAACGGCGGGAGCCGGTCTATCGCGATTCGTTCGAAGCGCAGCTCGCGCGCCTTGCCGAAGGTTCGCAGGGGCGCATCGGGGTCGCCGCCGTCGATCTGGGAACTGGCCGCAGCCTCGCGGTGCTCGGCGATCAGCCCTTCCCCATGGCCAGCACCAGCAAAGTGGCGATTGCCGCCACCTTCCTCGACATGGTTGACGCCGGGCGCGTGCGCCTGTCCGACATGTATCCGCTGATGGTGCCGGTGCCCTCGCACAAGTTCGATGGCCCGGTGGCCCCCGTGCGCCGGGGCGACTATATGACGGCCGAGCAACTGATCGACCTTTCGCTGACCAAGAGCAGCAATCCGGCAACCGACGCGCTGCTTGCCGCAGTCGGCGGCACCCGCGCGGTGAACGACTGGATGCGCCGCACAGGGAACACCGGCATGCGTATCGACCGTGACATTGCGACGCTGGTGCGCGATGACGGCGCAATCAATCCCGCCACCACCATCGACGAGCGCGACAGCGCCACCCCCAATGCAATGGTCCGGCTGCTCGCGGGGCTCTATCAGGGCAGCTGGCTCAGCCCCACCAGCCGCCATTTTCTGCTCGCGACAATGGAACGCTGCCAGACCGGCAAGCGCCGCATTCGCGGACTGATGCCCGAAGGCACGGTGATCGCGCACAAGACTGGGACACTCTCGAACACCGCCAGCGACATCGGTATCATCAACACGCCCGATGGCCGCGTCATTGCCATGGCAATCTATGTCACCGGGCAAGGCGGCAAGCCTAACCGCGACGGGCGCATCGCCGAGATCGCCCGCGCCATCTATGATGGCTATCAGCAGAGCGGCACCAGCATGGGCATGGCCGGGGTGCGCAGGTAAACTCTCTCAGGTTGGCACCGCTGAGGCAATCGCCCGGCTTTGCGAGAGGCACGAGCCGAAGCTGTGGAACGCCGTTGCGTGCAGCCCCCCCAGCCCACCGGCAACAATCAGGATCATGTCCTTGGGCTCAGGCACGGCATAAATCCGCCCGTCCCCCCGCACCCGCCCTTGTGCTTCCAGCTGCTCGCGGTGCTGGCGCTGGAGCAAGTCGGCCGGCACACTGGCATAATGCCAGAGGCACTCCTGCACGTCGGCGATATCGGGCATCTCCCTCCCGACAATCTCCGCGCAGATCGGATTGATCGCAACCATCATCTCGGCAAATGGCATGGCTGGCGTGAAGCAGTTCGCCGCGAGATAGGGAACTGACTTGCCGATCTGCTCCAGGAAATCGCGCGGGGCCTGCGATGTCGTGTCGAGAATGTTCATTGTACCCATGGTGCCGAAACACGATACCGCATTGCCCACGATCCCGGCGTGGCGCTCTGCCAGCGGAGCCCAGGGGCTCTTCTCCTCCCATTCGCCGGCGACTATGCTGGCGAGGCGTCCGGGCGACCCGAAAGTGGTCTGCGAAGTGACCCCGGCGACTTGCCCGGCGACATTGCGCATCAGCAGGCGAAAGGCCCGGCCGATGGCATTGGCACGCGTCGCCACCCCGCCAAAGCAGCCATAACTGTAGGGTATGTCCAGCGCATCGCGCACGGGCCCGTTGACGATGAAGGCGGGATAGACCGGTGCGGTGGTGGTGTTGATCCCGTAAAGCTCGAAATCGGGATCGGCGACGGCAGCGATCATGGCAATCAGCAGTTCGAGGCTCTCAGCCGGAGCACCTGCCATCACCGCATTGATCGCGATCTTCTCCACGGTGCATTCGGCGCGGCTCGGCGGCAAGTGGGCGATCACTTCGTCGGGATAGCGATCATTCGCCGCGAGAAACGTGCGCACCCGGCCTTCGGTAGGCGGCACCAGCGGCAGCCCGTCGCCCCAGCCCTCCTGCATGGCGAACTGGTTGAAACCCTCGAAATCAAGCTCCGCCTCGCGGCGGCGGCTGGCCAGCCAGTCGACCTCGCACCCCGCCGGGCCGCAATCGCGGCTGATGAGCGGCTGCGGCGCAGGTGCCACCTTGTTTGGCGAGGGCCGGATCAGCGTTACGCTCATTCGGCGGCATCCCGCATTTCCATCAGTGCGCCAAATTCGGTCAGCATGGCTTCGAAATGCGATTCACCTATGGCCTTTACATCTGCCTTTTCCTGCTCGTTGAGCGGATAGGGCAGCACATGGACGCGCAAGCCCGAACGCCCGCCGCGCGCGGCGATCTCATGCGTGAAGGACCGGAAATTTTCGGTCGCGATGGCAATCGTCGGCATGCCGGTAGTGGCAGAGGTGATCGCGTCGCGCACTGTCCATCCCGTGCAGGAGCCGCAATTGGCCAGGCCGACAATTGCCATGTCGATGGTCCCCAGCCAATCGGCCAGCTCGCGTTCCATACGCTCGCCTTCCTCGCCCGACCGGCCGCAACTGCGCCAGAAGCTGACTTCGGCGCCAGCGGCCTCGAGCCGCGCCGCCCAGTCTTCGGCAATCCAGTCCCACGCGCGCCAGATCTGGTCGAGCCGGATGCCGATCCTGCGGCCCGAGATCGGCCCGGCATCGGGGCCGGGGCTGGCCACATTGTCATTGCGTGTCGCGGTAGGGTCGAGCACTTTTCCCATGGCCATGTTCTGGCTCCTTTTCTTCTCCGCCGCGAGATTAACTCGCTGTCTTCGCCAGTGCTAGCCCTTGGCGAAGAAGACCTCGCTGTAATCGCCATGGGCACGGCCGGAATAGTGCTCGGCGGTAAACGGCGCGCCCATCACGCCTTGCGACCAGTCAGCCGAAGCGCCGGTGTTGGTGATGTAATCAGTCAGCATAACGCGGCTGGCGATGCGCCATTCGCCATCTCGTCGCGCCAAAGTATCGAGATAGCGCCCGCCGATGGTCGAATCGGTGTGGCCCGTGCCGGTATCGATGCGGTGGTAGCTTGAGACCAGGGTTTCTGCGCGCGCGGTGTCGCCATCGAGTTCGATGTGCGTTTGCCCGAGGAAATGGACCGTGCAGGGCAGCGCCGGATCGCCGGGGACGACAAAGCCCAGATAGGTCGCAAAATCGCCCGCGAATGTGCCGAAATCGATGGTCGCATCGCTCCAGTAAGCCGAGCTGATCAGCGCCGCATTGCGCCGGTCCTCGCCACGCGCGAGGCGCACGATGCAATTGCGGATCGCTTCGCGCGCGAGCATTTCGGCAAGTTCGGGGCTAAGGCTCATTTCGGCTTCCTCTGTGGCAATGTCCCCGATAGATGCGGGCGCGAATGACGAATGCCGCGATGCGCGCCCGGCGGCAAGTGGGAAGGATCACCGCACCGATGAAAGCCATGCGCCTCGGCCAGCCGGCCAGCCTCGACAACCTCAAGCTTGTCGATGCAACCGCGCGCTCTCCCTGCCCCGGCGAGATCACCGTGCGCATCCGCGCCGCCTCGCTCAACTTTCGCGACGGGCTGGTGGTGGGCGGTTTCTTTCCGGCGGCCGATGGCCTGATCCCGCTGTCCGACGGAGCGGGCGAGGTGATCGCACTGGGCGCAGGCGTCAGCGAATTCGCGATTGGCGACGCAGTGGTCAGCACATTCCATCCCGCCTGGCAGAGCGGCCACATCGAACGCAGCGCACTGGTCGGCGGCCCGGGCGGCCCGGCCGATGGCTTCGCCTGCGAAGAGGCCACCCGTCCCGCAAGCCATTTCACCCACGCGCCCAAGGGCCTCAACCATGCCGAAAGCGCGACAATAACCTGCGCCGGGGTCACCGCATGGCGCGCGCTGTTTACCGATGGCGGGCTGCAGCCGGGGCAGAGTGTTCTGGTGCTGGGCACGGGCGGTGTGTCGATCTTTGCGCTGCAACTGGCCAAGGCAGCGGGCGCACGGGTCATCGCCACCAGTTCCTCGCCCGAGAGGTTAGCCAAGCTTACCGCGCTCGGAGCGGATCATGTCATTGATTACAAAGATAATCCCGAATGGGGCGCGAGCGTTGTGGACCTGACTGGCGGCCTTGGGGTCGATCATATCATCGAAGTTGGCGGGCCGACCACGCTGCCCCAATCGCTCATCGCCGCGCGCACCGGCGGGCATCTGTCGATGATCGGTGCGGTGGGCGGCTGGGAAGGCAGCATTCCCTTCATGCCGGTCCAGGCCAAACGGCTGCGGCTGCAAGGCGTAACGGTGGGCAGCCGGGCCGACCAGATTGCGCTGGTTCGTGCGATCGAGGCGAGCCAGATCAAGCCGGTGATTGATTGCAGCTTCGCACTTGCCGACCTTGGCGATGCCTTCCGCTACATGGCTGCAGGCAAGCATTTCGGCAAAGTGGCAATCGTGATCTAGACCCCGAAGGCGAAGGCCAGATTCAGCGCATCGGTCACTTGCGCCTTGGCGACATCGACCAGACAGCGATATTGCATGGTGTAGCACCGAGCGTGAAAGCGCCAGCCTTCCGCAAGGCGCACATAGCGATCCTCATAGAAGCCGAAAATCAGCGAAATGCGGCTTTCGCCATGCTTCTGGCTCGCCTCGAACACCGACAGGCGCGCCGTGGCAGTATCGTCTGCCACATCGATCAGTCCCGCATCGCACTGCTGGCGCAGGAAGCCGAAGGCGGCGAAGGTCTGGCGCATGCCTTCGGTCTGCAGATCGCGCCCAACCCGTTCCGGGCCGCCAGCTATGGTGATGCGGCAATCGGGCGCAAACAAAAGCCCCGCTGCATCCGCGTCTCGGCGGTTGACCGCGTCGCAATAGAGCCCGACGAGCCGCCGGATCGCGCTTTCGGCTTCGAGCATTGCCAGAACTTGGTCCATCAGTCCTCCACGGCCGCGCCATCATCTGGGCAGGGCATAGGCCACGACATGTTCGCCGAGCTTTGTGCGCATAATCCCATGCCCGCCCGCTGCAAGAACGATGTATTGGCGGCCGCCGACAGCATATGTCATCGGCGTCGCCTGTCCGCCTGCGGGAAGCTCAACCGCCCACAATTCCTCACCATCCGACAAGCGGAACGCGCGGAAGCGATCGTCTGTTGCCGCGGCAACAAACACCAGCTGGCCGGCAGTGATCAGCGGCCCGCCGAAGTTGGGCGTTCCCCACTTGAGAGCAATGCCGAATGGCGCCCGCTTGGCGGTAGTGCCGAGTGTCCGCGTCCAGGCGAGCTTGCCCGTGTCGAGGTCGATCGCGCTGATCATGCCCCATGGCGGCGGGTTGCATGGCATGCCCAGCGGCGAGAAAGTCAGCTCGGACTCAAAACCATAGCTCGAGCCGGCTTGTGCCGCCGTCATCGCAGGTTCTCTTTTCACCCTGTCGAATTCGGCGCGCGGGATCAGCCGGATGATCTCGATCAGATTGTTGGTGTTGATGACCAGCCGATTGGTGACCGGATCGATCGCCACCCCGCCCCACTCAGCGCCGCCCGCGCGCCCCGGCCCGAGTACCGAGCCTTTCAGGCTTGGCGGAGTGAACACCCCTTCGCTGCGGATGTCGCGAAACTGGCGCTGGCATTTCCACTTGTCGAAAAGGGCAACGCCGAAGGCGTCATTGGCGGTGAACTTCTGGCGCGCGAGCACGGGCAGCGACGAATAGGGCTGCGTTGGGGAAGTCCGCTCGCCGGGCACGTCGGTTTGCGGCACGGGCCGCTCGGTCACTTTGTACAATGGCTCGCCGTTCTCGCGGTTGAGCACGAACAGGAAACCCGATTTCGTTGCGAAAGCCAGCGCCGGCACTTCGCGGCCATCACGGTGCAGGGTGAACAGTGCGGGCGCAGCCGGTATATCATAGTCCCACAGATCGTGATGGACGGTCTGGAACGACCAGACAACTTCGCCCGTCGCCGCCTTGACCGCGACAATGGAATTCGCAAGGCGAGGGTCTCCTGCTCGCTCCCCGCCGAAGAAATCGGGGCTGGGGCTGCTGGTCGGCAGGAACACCAGACCGCGTTCGATATCGGCGGAGATCGAACTCCAGACATTGCCCGCCCCGGTCTTGCCCTCGGCGCCGGGGACAGGTTCGAAGGCCCATTTCAGCGCGCCGCTGCGCGGATCATAGGCGCGGACCTTGCCCGAAGGCACGGCGGCAAAGCGGCTGTCGGAGATGCTGGATCCAACCACCACGACATCGCCGACCACTGCGGGGGCAGCGTTGATGTGCACTTCCCATTTGCCGTGCGTTTCCTCCAGCGGCACGACAACCAGTTCGCCGTTCTTGCCAAAATCGGTGCATCGCGCTCCGGTCCGCGCATCGATGGCGAAGAGCCGCCGGTCACTGGTCGCCATGAACAGCCGCTGCGCGCACATTGCCCCTGCCTGCGCGCGCGAATCTGTCCAGCTGGCAAGGCCCCGGCAGTTGAATCCGTTCGCCGGGCGAACCGAGACGTCGATCTCGGCATCGAAAGTCCAGATTTCGCGGCCGGTTGCCGGGTCAAGCGCGGCAACCCGGTTAAACGGCGTGCAGAAGACCAGCTTGCCATCGGCGATGATCGGGGTGGCTTCGAACTTGGACCCCTGCATCGCCGCGCCGCGCCGCTTCATTTCGCCGGTCCGGTAGGTCCATGCGACCTCAAGTCGCCCGACATTGTTTTGCGTGATCTGCGCGAGCGGCGAGTATTTTGATTGCCCGGCACTGCCGCCGACTGCCTTCCAATCGAGCGTCTCGGGGACCGCAGCGGGCTCGCTGGCATCCCATGTCCTGCCATTCTGTGGCGGATCGAACTGCAGGAGCCATATGGTCACCAGCCCCCCCAGCGCGACAAGCAGCAACAGACCGGCCACCACCTTGAGGGCGCGACCTTTTGGCTTGCCGCCCGGGGTGCCCGCCACTGGTTTAGCCATGCCCGGCCCGATCAGCGATCCGGCAACGAAGAAGGACGCAGTTTCGCGATGGCCGGTTCGGCCACTTCACCGCAGCTAGGCCGAAAGGGCGGGCCGCGGCGGTTCGGCCGCCAGCCATGCCTCTCGGTTTTCGCGAATGGCTTTTTCTGCTTTGTCCCACCAATTGGGGGTGGCATCGAACGCCTTGAAGTTGATGTCGCTGGAATGCCGGAACTCGAGCACTTCCACGCCCTCGTCGCCAATGGTGTAGGTATAGGGCGTGGCGTCGGGCAGGAAGAAGCCATCGCCCGCACCGAGCCACTCCGTGCCCAGCTTAATCGAACCGGCGACAATGTAGTACATGCAGTCGCGTTTATGGCTGTGTCGGGCCAGCGGATAATTCGGCTTGAACCAGCAATAGACCAGCGAAAAACCCGGAATGTCGAACAGAGTCTTCACCATGGCGCCGTCAGTCAGGCCGGCGCCCACCAGCCGGGCGAAACCCATCTGCGTCGCTTCGCTCATCGGCAGAATTGTTGGATCGTCTGCCGAACTTTCGGACATTTTGCCCTCGCGGGCGCGAAAAATCTGCATCGTCTGACTGGACGTCATGCTCGCTCTCCTCTTCCAACTAGGCAGATAGGTATCATTGCATGCGGTGATCATCAACGCACAATCCCTAGCATGAACCGCGTCATGAATATCTATTCGGCCCGCGGTATCGTCCTGGTCAAGGTCGGCCATGGTAAACCGGTCTGGCACCCTGCCCCTTAGCAAGCTGTTAACCATTACATCCTAGGCCTTCAGCCGTGACCAACGCGCCAGACGGCGCAATTGGAGTGGCGGGGCTTTGGGCATGGCGAGCAATCCGGCAATGCCAGCGGCATCAAGCGCGATCGCGCGGATCTCGGCTGCCCGCATCGGCTCGGCGCGCTGGCTGGTCTTTGCTGTCCTGGCCCTGGCAGCGCTGCTCATCCGCTTGCCGGGGCTTGGCGATGCAGCCCACGATTTCGACGAGCAGCTTTACCATCTCGCCGGCACCCGGATGCTGGAAGGCGCCTTTCCATATGTTGAGGTGTGGGATCGCAAGCCCTTCGGCCTGTTTGCCATTTATGCCTTCGCCGCAGCGCTTAGCGGCGGCTCAGTGTTGGGCTATCAATTGCTCGCGGTCGCTTTTGCCGCGTTTGGCGCCTGCCAGGTCTACGTGCTGGCCCGGCGCTTTGCCGATATGTTTGCCGGCCTCGCATCGGCGGCGTTCTATCTGATCTGCTTCCCGCTGTTTTCTGCGCCATCGGGTCAGAGCGAAGTGTTTTACCTGCCGCTGCTGCTGGGTATGCTGCAACTGACCATAGCTGCGAGCGAGCGCATCACGATCAGCGCCGCAACGCAACCGCTGCTGCTGGCGATGCTGCTTGGCGGTCTTGCCCTGCAGATCAAGTACACCGTGCTGCCGCAGTGCATGTTGCTGGGCATCGCCGCGCTGTGGCGGCTCCGCCAGTTGGGCGCAGACACAAAGTCAGTGGCAAAACATGGCGCAACCTTTGCGTCCATCGGGCTCGCGCCGACCGCGCTGGTCGCGGCAGGTTATGCGATCGCAGACCATTTCGATGCTTTCGCTTATGCCAATTTCCAGTCCATCTTCGCACGCGGCACGCTGACCGATGGCGCTTCAGCCGAATTCGTCCGCTGGATCGGATATGGCAGTTCGTGGCTGATTGCGCTTGCGGCAATCGGCGGCCTGCTGGTGCTGAGCGGTGCGCGCCGGGTCCAGTCCGGTTACGGCCTTGTCGCGGCCTTCCTCGCCGCCTCGCTCATCGGCATGGCGATGATCGGCAACATCTACGTCCACTATTTCCTGCCCGCTGCCGCCGCGCTGGTGCTGCTTGCCGCGCCGGCCATGTCTGGCTGGCTTGCGGGCCGCGTGCTGGCACTCATCGGCCTCTATCTCGCCATCGGCTTCAGCCACTTCGATGCCCTTGCGGAGCGCGGCCGCGCCGACCGCGCCGGCATGGCCGAGGCGACCGCACTGATCGCCCCGCACGTCGGCTCTCGGCACAATTGCCTGTTCGTCTATGACGGCCCTACCGCGCTCTACCGGGCCACGGGCAGCTGCCTGCCCAGCCGCCTCGCCTATCCCGACCACCTCAACAACGCGCTCGAGATGAACTCGGTGGGCCTCGATACTGGCGCCGAAATGCGGCGCATTTTCGCGCAGCGCCCCGCCGTCGTTACCGATTCAAAGCTGACTGCTGCCGCTGCTCGCAACCCGGTCACCGGGGCCATCGTCCGCGATGAACTCGCGCGCAATTATACGCAGATCGGCGAAGTCTTCTTCCCGCCGCGCATGGTGGAAGTGCACCTGCGTCGCGATCTCCTGAAAACCCATCCAAACAAGGAAACTGCACGATGAAAGCCATTATCCTGGCCGGTGGCCTCGGCACGCGCCTGTCCGAAGAGACCACGAGCCGGCCAAAGCCACTGGTGGAAATCGGCGGCAAGCCGATCCTGTGGCACATCATGAAGATGTATTCAGCCCACGGCATCGATGATTTCATCGTCTGCCTTGGCCACAAGGGTCACATGATCAAGGAGTTCTTCGCGAACTACACGCTGCACATGTCGGACATCACGTTTGACGTGGCGCACTCGCGCATGACCACTCACCGCAACGAGGCAGAGAACTGGCGCGTGACGCTGATCGACACTGGCGAGGCAACGATGACCGGCGGCCGGCTTGGCCGGGTGATCGGCATGGTCGGCGGCGATGAGAGCTTCTGCCTGACCTATGGTGACGGGGTTTCCGACATCAACATTGCCGAGACGATCAAGTTCCACAAGGAGCACGGTAAGCTCGCCACCGTCTCCGCCATGCTGCCGCCGCGCCGCTTCGGCATCCTCGAGATCGAGGGCCAGCGGGTGATGCGCTTCACCGAAAAGCCCAAGGCAGACGGCAGCCACATCAACGGCGGCTTCTTTGTGCTCAGCCCCAAGGTCTCGGCCTATCTGGGCGATGACAAAACCGTCTGGGAGGAAGACCCGCTCCAGCGCCTTGCCGCCGAGGGCGAATTGCACGCCTATCAGCACGACGGCTTTTTCCAGCCGATGGATACGGTGCGCGACAAGGCCTATCTCGAAGAGCTGTGGGCTGCAGGCGAAGCGCCGTGGAAGCGGTGGTAAGCCGTCCCCGCATTTCCTTTTCGTTAACCATGTCTTGGTAGGCCTGCTTAACACAGATTAATTCCGCTTTTGTGCGGCACGCGGGGGGCAGATGGACGCGATGACAACCAATTTCGCAACGCAGGCCCTGGCCTCGCGGCTGCGTGCCCACGCGGTGCGGATGACCAATGCGGCCAAAGCCTCGCATATCGGCTCGTGTCTCTCGATGGCCGACATTCTCGCCGTGCTCTATGGCGCGGCGATGCGGGTCGATCCCGCCCGGCCCCTGTGGGAAAACCGCGACCGGCTGGTGGTCTCCAAGGGCCATGCCGCCGCGATCGTCTATGCGGCGCTTGCCGAAGCGGGTTTCATCGACACCGAAGAACTCAAGACCTACGCACAGAATGGCAGCCGCCTCGCCGGCCACGTCACCAAGACCGTCCCCGGCGTTGAGCTGTCCACCGGCTCGCTTGGCCACGGGCTGCCGGTTGCCGCCGGCATGGCGCTCGCCGCCAAACGCGCTGGCGCCGACTGGCGCGCGTTCTGCATCGTTTCGGACGGCGAGCTCGACGAAGGCTCAAACTGGGAGGCAATCCAGTTTGCCCAGCATGCCCGGCTCGATAGCCTCGTCTGCATCGTCGATTACAACAAGATCCAGAGCTTCGGCTCGGTCGCCGAAGTCAGCGACCTGCATCCGCTGGCCGACAAGTTCCGCGCTTTCAACTGGGGCGTGCATGAGATCGACGGCCACGACCACGGCGCGCTGTTGCAGGCGCTCACCGCGCCGCCAGTGCTGCCCACGCGGCCCACTGTGATCATCTGCCACACGGTCAAGGGCAAGGGCGTCTCTTTCATGGAAGACCGGCTCGCCTGGCATTACAAGAACCCGGACGACGATCAGGTGATCGCCGCGCTTGCGGAACTTGGGGCGGAACTGGGAGAAGCCTGATGCGCAACGAGACCATCGCCGCGCTGACTGGCTATGCCCGCGCCAATCCGGACGTGATGCTGCTGACGGCCGATCTCGGCTATTCGGTGCTCGAACAGTTTGCTGACGAGCTGCCCGATCAATACTGCAACGTCGGTGTCTGCGAACAGGCGATGGTCGGGATTGCCGCCGGGCTCGCGCTGTCGGGCAAGCGGGTCGCGCTATATTCGATCGCCAATTTCCCGACACTGCGCTGCCTTGAGCAATTGCGCAACGATGTCTGCTATCACGACCTGCCAGTCACTGTGATCTCGGTCGGCGGCGGGCTGGCTTACGGCCCACAAGGCTATACCCACCACGGGCTCGAAGATCTTGGCATCATGGCGGCGCTGCCCAATATGGCCGTCACCTGCCCCGCCGATCCGCACGAGGCGGAGGAACTGCTGCCCCAGCTGATGGAGCGGCGCGGCCCGGCCTACCTGCGACTTGGCCGCGCGGGCGAACCGGTGATCCACGATGGCGGCACGCCAGTGACATTGGGCAAGGCTGTGACCCTGCGCAAAGGCAGCGATGTCGCACTGCTCGCCACTGGACCGATCCTGAGCCGCGCGCTCGCGGCTGCGGACGAATTGGCCAAGGCCGGAATTTCCGCTTCGGTAGTCTCCTTCCCGGCAATCAACCCGCTCGACGAAGACTGCATCGCCAGCCTCGCCGCAAGCCACCGCGCGCTGCTGACCATCGAGGAACACTCCGCGCAAGGCGGCTTCGGCAGCCGCGTTGCCGACTTGCTGATGGAAGCCGGCACCCGGGTGCGTTTCGCCAAATGGGGCACCACGCCTGAGCTTCGCGGACAGGTTGGCAGCCAGGCCTGGCTGCTTGACCAGCTCGTGCCGATCGCCGAGCGGGCAAAGGCGCTGCTGTGAAACTGCTCGTCACTGGCGCATCGGGATTTGTCGGCGCGAAAGTCGCCGAGCTGGCGCTGGCCGCCGGCCACGAAGTCGCCGCCGTCACCCGCCCCAGCGGGAATGCGCGCCGGCTCGCCCCGCTTGCCGGGCGCTATCTGCCGCTCTCGGTCGATTTGCGCGAAAAGCGCGCGCTGTTTGCCGCCGTCGCCTGTTTCCGCCCCGACGCAATTATCCATGTGGCATGGGCCGGGGTTGCCAATTCGGCGCGGCACGACACGAGCCAGTTTTCCGAGAACATCGACGCCGCCTGCGCGCTGGTCGAAGCGGGCGCTGCTGCCGGCTGCAAGGCATTCATCGGCACGGGCAGCCAGGGCGAATATGGCGCCGGCTCCAGCATGCGCGAGGACACGCTGCCCGAGCCGACGACAATGTATGGCGCGGCGAAAGTCGCGGCGCTCTATCTCACTCGCCAGCTCGCGCACCAGTCCGGCATGCGCCACGCCTGGTTGCGGCTGTTTTCGACATATGGCCCCGATGACAATCCGGGCTGGCTGATCCCCTCCCTGATCGGGCAGATGCTGGAGGGTCAGCGCCCGCAGACCACGCTCGGCACGCAAAAATGGGACTGGCTGCATGTCGACGACGTCGCGCGCGGGCTGCTTGCCGCGGCGACCACCCCGGCGGCAGAAGGCATTTTCAACCTCGGTTCGGGCGAGTCAGTGCAAGTGCGCCGCGCGGTCGAGATGATCCGCGATGCCGCTGCGCCGGGCATGGAACTGGTCTTCGGCGAGATTCCGTTCCGCAGCGATCAGGTGATGCACATGCAGGCCGATATCAAGCGGCTGCAAGCGGCCACCGGCTGGGCGCCGCAAGTCGCCTTTGCGGACGGCATTGCCGAAACCGTTGCCTGGTATCGCGCCGAGCTCAAAGACCGCGCGGCATGAGCCCCGAGGCCGCCCGCTTCATCCGCTTCGTAGCAGCCGGCGCGGTCAATACCGGCTTCGGCTATGCCAGCTATGCGGCTCTGGTCCTCACTGGCATGCCGTTGTGGCTTGCAGTCACCGGATCGACCACCATGGCGATCCTGTTCAATTTCTATTCTTATGGCGGCCTCGTTTTCGGCAACACTTCGGCGCGGGTCATGCCGCGCTTCCTGGTGTTTTATGCCGCGCTTGGCCTGGTCAATTTCGGCCTGTTGCATCTGCTCACTGGCTCGGGGCTTGGACCCTTGCTGGCGCAGGCATTGCTGCTGCCGGTGCTGGCAGTGCTAGGCTTTGCCGGCATGCGCCTGTTCGTATTCACCGCCGCTTCCGGAAAGGCAGGCTGACATCATGGCTGGGCTCAATCTCACCGACGAACGCGGCTACAACCAGATCTTCACTCCCGTTGGCGCGACCCCGGTGCGCCAGCGCCGGCGGACCGACTGGATGCTGGCGCAGATCGCGCGCACCGGCGCCCGCCGCGTGCTCGAGATCGGCAGCGGCACTGGCGAGAACGCTGCGCTGATTGCCGCCGAGACCGATGCCGAAGTCGTCGCGGTCGATATCAGCCAGGCCTTCATCGACATCGCCCGCCACCGCCACAAGCGCGCCAACCTGCGCTTCGAGCTGCTCGACCTGCTGGGCGATCAGGTGCTGGAGTTTGGCAAGTTCGACATGGTTTGCGGCAACGGCATCCTGCACCATCTGGTCAGGCAATTGCCGCAAGTGCTGGGCAACCTGCACCGCATGACCAATCCGGGCGGCGGGCTGGCTTTCATCGAGCCCAATTTCCTCAATCCCTGGTGCGCCTTTGCATTCGGCACAAAGCTCGGCCGCCGCATGGCGCGGCTTGAGCCTGACGAAATGGCATTTACCCCCGGCGAACTGCGCCATGCGCTGGCTGATGCGGGCTGGAAGGACATTGCTGTAAACATGCAGGACTTCCTCGTTCCTGGTCTGCCCATGCCCCTGGTCAAGCCCGTTCTCGCGGTCGAGCCGATGCTTCAGGCCACGCCCCTCACCCGCTGGCTTGCCCAGTCGCATTTCATGACTGCGAGCGCCTGATGACCAAGAAACGCATCTCGATCATCAGTCCGGCCTATAACGAGGAAGACAATGTCGAGGCCTGCTATCAGGCCGTCGCTGACCTCTTCGCCAAAGGCGGCCCGCTAGAGAAATACGAACGCGAGCACATCTTTGCCGACAATGCCTCCGAGGACCGCACTGCCGAACTGCTGCGCGGCCTTGCCGACAAGGACCCTTGCGTCAAGGTGATCCTCAACGCGCGCAATTTTGGGCCATTCCGTTCGAATTTCAACGCGCTGCGCTATGCCACTGGCGATGCTGTGGTGGTCTTCCTGCCGACTGACCTTCAGGACCCGCCTGAAGTCATCCCCGAGATGGTGCGCCTGTGGGAAGGCGGCAGCGAGATCGTCGCCGGCTGCCGCGCCAACCGCGAGGAAACCCTCGCGCTGCGCACCTTCCGCCGCATTTTCTACCGCCTGTCGAACTCGCTCTCCGATTTCGAGATCCCCGAAAGCGTGGGCGAATTCCAGCTGATCGACCGCAAGGTCTGGGAAGTCGTGGTCAGCCATTCCGACCAGTATCCCTATATCCGCGGCATCATTGCCTCGACCGGATTCCGCCGGGTGATCCTGCCATACACCTGGAAAGCGAGGAAGCGCGGCATTTCCAAGAACAACGCACTCGCGCTTATCGACCAGGCGCTGAACGGCATTTTCTCGTTCACCACGGTGCCGCTGCGGCTGTGCAGCTTTGCCGGCTTCGGCATCGCGCTGTTCGCCTTTCTCTATGCCGTCTTCACCATCGCCGCCACGCTGATCAATCCCGATGTGGCGCCCGCCGGCACCCAGACGATGATCACCGCGATCTTCTTCTTCGCCGGCGTCCAGCTCGCCTCGATCGGGCTGCTCGGCGAGTATGTGACAGCAATACATGCCCAGGTGCGCAGGGGCCCGATGGTGGTCGAGCGCGAGCGGATCAACATTCCGGCTGAAGCGGCCTAGGGCTGAGCGGCCAACTATGGCAAGCGCACCAGAATTCCCGCCCCTTGCTCCGAAACGCGCACTGGGGCTCGAACGGCTGGCGAACAGCCAGGAGTGGATACTGGCCGGAGTGGCCATCGCCACTTGGTTTTTCATGCGACAGATTCAGCCGTCGCACGATGTGTTTTGGCAGTTCTGGGTGGCACGGCAAATGCTGGGAGGCGCTCGCCTTTACGCCGACATCTGGGAAGTAAATCCGCCGCTGTGGTTTTGGTCGGCAATGCCAGTTCAGTGGCTGGCGACGCAATGCGGTGTCGCCTGGCAAGAAGTCCTGTTGCCCCTGCTTGTTCTGACCAGCGCAGTCTCTGCCATATTGGTTCTGCGGCTGGTCGACTTGGGCAAGCCGCTTTACAATCTTATCCTGCTGGTCATCATCTTCTGGCTGTCTGCGGTTGTTCCCTTGGCCGATCTTGGCCAACGGGAGCATTATGTGCTGATGTTCGGACTGCCCTATGCTGCACTGATTGCGCGTCGCGTAACGGGGAAATCAGTTGCGGTTCCACTGGCTCTCGTCATCGGTGTGCTCGCTTCCTACGGGTTTGCCCTCAAGCACTATTTTCTGCTTGTTCCGATTGCCCTTGAGCTGTGGCTGTGGATCAGCTTGCGTCGCTCTTGGAAACCTTGGCGACCAGAGATCATTGTGCTCGCAGGACTTGCAGCAGCCTATGCAGTCTGCGTCTTCTGGCTCACTCCGGAATTCTTCACCATTGCCTTGCCAATGATTGAAATTGCCTATCATGGCTATGACGCAACTTTATTTGAAGTTCTTTTTCATCCTTGGGTTATATTTTGGGCATTGGCCATTTTATTTTTATTGACGTTTCACCGCAATCGAAAATGCAGTACAAAAAATGATGCGAGTGCATTTTTCGTTTCCCTAATCATTATGGCTGCGTGTTTTTTTATTGCGTATTTCTGGCAACACAAAGGACCTTACTATCACGGCATTCCTGCCACAGGAGCTTTGACGATTGCCATATTTTTGTGTCTCATTGGGTTTGAACTGATCCGGGTCATCCCGAGCGCACTTGGCATCGCGCTCATGTACCTGCCACTATCGACGTCGATTGCGATACAGGATAACAGCAAGCAGTTCGTCAGATTGACTGACAAACTGTTCTCCCGAGTTCATGCCGGAGAATCTGTATTCGTTGCGGGTACGAACCCGCTGTTCTGGCCAGCAATTGAAAAACACAAACTCGTCTGGCCATTTCGATCTTCGTCGTTGTGGACTTTGCCCGCGATCGCTCAGAGTGAACGGATGGGAGTGAAATCGCCTGAGCTGCAGAAAATGGCCGCGGAACTCAATTCAGCGATAAGGGAAGACCTGCGCTGCAATCCACCTACCATACTCCTCTTCCCTCACAGTATACCCGCAGGGGATGGCAGACACGAGTTTTTGACAAAAGACTTCCTGTTCCGAGATCCCGGCTTGCGCCAGTTCATTGAGAGCAATTACTCCGAGTCCGAAGAACCGAATTCAGTGCATGTATACCTGCGCAAAAGGACAGTGCCCCGCGCCGCAAATCTCAATTGCCGGATTGTTCGATGAGCGAGAGCGCGCCGCGCCATCTGCTAAATGGGCACTCCCAAATGGTCAGTGGCGATCCGGCGAGACCGGTTTATGCGCTGGCCTCAATGCCTCCGCCCATGCCTGCTGGCAGTTGCAGGGCAATCCGGTGACCGCCTTTTCGCTGCCGCTTGCGCTCTGGCTGGCGCTTACGCTGGCAGCGCTGTTGCTGCCCTATGCCTGGCATGCGCGCGCAAGTGCGGCAGGCGAGGGCACCGCCCTTGCCCTCGCACTGACCGGCGGCGCACTGGCGCTGACTGCAGCGCGCGGCGGGCTGATGATCCCTGGGGTGCTGCTGCTGGTGCTCGCCGCACTTGGCCATGGCTTGCGCAGCCTTGCTGGCGCGCTGGTGGCGGTATTGACCCTGGCGGCAACCGGCTGGTGGCTGCGCATCGTCGGGCTCGCACCGGAAATGCTCTGGATGACCACTCTGTCTTGCCTGGTCATGGCACTGCTCGCGCGAAAGGCGAGATTCACACCTGCTATCGCCGACGCGACGCCAAAGCTCGGGGCTGCAGCACTGCTGGGCGCTTTCGCCGTTCTCACCGGGCTGATGACCGGCGGGCTCAACGCAAAAGTTCCCGCGATCGCCGCGTGGCATCACTGGGGGGCCTATCTCTCGCCGGTGCACCCTTTGCTCGCCGGGGCGGTGCCCTACCGCGATTTCCCCGTGCAATACGGCATGGGGCCGACCCTGGTGTATGCCGCGACCTGTGGCAGCAATTGCTGGATCGGCGTCTATTGGACGACCCTGGCTGCCAACGCGCTGCAATTTGCCGCGCTGGGCTGGACTGCGCTGGTACTTGCGCGGGGCATGGACCGGCTCTCGCGGGCGCTTGCTATCGGGGCGCTGGCCGCTGCGGTCTTCGTGTGGACCGGTTATCCGCTGGACTGGGCCAATCCGGTGGCGACGCCTTCGGTTGGCGGGATGCGCTTCCTGCCGCTCGCCTTGCTGGTCGCGCTGATCGTGACCCACGAAAGCCGCGCGCCTGCCGGCTTGTCCCGCGCGGTTTGCCTCGCCGGCCATGCGCTGTGGCTGCTGGGGCTTACCTGGTCGCTGGAGGCGGGCTTTTTCACCACGCTGGTCTGGTGGCCCTGGCTGGCCTTGCGCCGTGCCGATGGCGAAGCGGGCATAGCGGCCAAATGGCTGGCGCTGTTGCGCGGTGGCGCCATCGCAATCGCCGCCGTGATCGCTGGGATCGCCGTGCTCGCCGCCTTGTTCCGGCTCGGCTTCGGGGAATGGCCTGCGCCGGAAGACGTGCTGCTCTACATGCGCTATCCGCCCGGACCCCTCCCGCTGAACGGTGTCGGAGGCATCTGGTTTATCGCTGGTACGTTGGCAATCTGCTTGTCCACATTCGTCCGCTTGCCGGCCGGGGCCCCGCGCCGCACGCTGCATGTCTGCCTGCTCGCACTGATCGGAGCACTGTCCTATTTCGTCAGCCGCAGCCACGACAACAATGTGCTCAACATGCTACCCTGGCTGATCCTGGTGCTGCTCGCGGCCCAGGCTGCCATGCCATCGTCGCTGGGGGCGGGTTTCATGCGCGCAAGCCTTGCCGGGGTCATCGCGCTGGTCCCAACCATCACCTTCCCCGGCTGGAGCCTGCGCGACGGCGCTCCGCAATTTGCCGGTCGACAGATCGGCCCTGCCGCGCTGACGACGCGCTTTGCTCCTGATCCCCACGACCCCGCGCCGCTGCTGAATCGAGACGCCGTCGCGCTCTATTCCGGCCTGGTCGGCGAAACCGGCGAGGCGGTGCTGATCTTCGACGACACCAAGATCATGCCCACGGCCGATCCGGCCGAGGCCTGGACGGGGGTCAACAATCCGGCCAATTTCCTGCCGCTGCCGCGCGAGGTGATCCGCCACTATGTTCGCCGCGGCGCGGCAACCTTTCACCGACCGGGCTGGCTGGTGGTCGCCAACACCGACGCCCGCTTTGCGCTGAACTTGTTTGATGCCGCATACGACGTCGCCGAAAG
>JANLSP010000337.1:0-3710 GCA_031362485.1 Novosphingobium sp. | reverse complement strand
CGACCTGGCCATTGACCACATCGACCCCGTTGGCAGTGACCGCGTGGAATAGCGGCGCACCGACGACGCCGCGGTTGCTATAGGCTTCGCCGACCCGGTTGGTGGCAAAGATGTTCTTGATGGTGATATTGCCAAGCGGCCCCAGTTCGCCGGGACGCACCGTGGTGATGTTGGTCAGTTGCTGGGCATTGCCGCGCAGATAGAGCAGATCGCTCTCGGCGCTTTCACGGATGCTGCCGCCAGCCCTGATCCGGGCTTCCTGAGCGCTGAGCGCAGTGACCATTGCCGAAATTCGGCCCGTGCGATCAGCAACACATTGGGCCAAGGTTGCCGGATTGGACTGCGGCACAGCGCGAGGATCCTGGGCGCACAGTCCGCCGATCAGCTGGTTGTAGCCCAGCGTCAGGGGAAACGGCGCGGCGGCCAGGCCATTGGGCTGGAAAATTGCGCGCCCGCCCGCAACGCCAAAGTTGGCCCGGCCCGTTGCCGGATCGATGGTCGAAGTGCCACTCAGGAAGTTCGGGTTGAAGTCTTCCAGGATGATGCCCGAGCCGCTCTCGTTGACTTTCTCGCTGCGGAAGATGGTGTAGTTTTCAAATTCATCGACCGGGGTGATCAGCAGGCTGATCCGGAAGGATTCACGGTTCTTGTCGTCAAGGTCCTGCCCGGTATTGCGGCTGACCGTGAAGCCCTCGCGGCGGATCAGGTTGCCGGCGACGCGCAGCGCGACCTTGTCCTGAATGATCGGCACGTTGATTGCGCCGGTCAGCTCGAAGTACTTGTAGTTGCCTGCCTTGGCCTCAAGAAAACCCTCAAATTCGTTGGTCGGCTTCTTCGTTGTCAACAGGACCGCACCGCCAGTTGTGCTCCGGCCGAACAGAGTACCCTGCGGGCCCTTGAGAACCTGGATGTTTTCCAGATCATAAAACTGCGTGTTGTTGCCGAAGTTCGGCACGCGGAAATCGGGAACTTCGTTGGTATAGACGACAACCCCCGGCTGGGTCCCGAAGGTCGAGCCCTGGCCGCGAAGGAAGAAGCCGCCATCTGTGCGCTGCGCGCCGTTGGAGCGGATCTGCAGGCTGGGCGTGTGGGCGACCAGATCATCCTGGTTGGTAATGTTCTTTTCGCGCAATGTTTCTGCTGTGAAGGCCGTAACCGCGAGCGGTACTTCCTGCAGCGATTCCTCGCGGCGGCGGGCGGTCACGACGATATCGCCATCCGAAATTTCTTCTTCGGCAGCCTGCGCGAAAGCCACGGATGGCATGGCCGCAAAGGCACCGGCGAGCGCAAGGAGCGAAGCCCCCATGAATTTGGTGTTGATCGACATTGAATCTCCCTCCTTGAACCTGAAAGCGCGGCAGCGGTTGGTGCCCGCTGACAATTTGCGATATTTCATCAAGACTAGCGCAACGGGTTGTTAGGGGTCCATGTCCCGTAAAAGGGGCTCCCGATTCAGCATGTATGTGCTGCGAAATCCGCTGCCCGGCGTTCGACGGTTTCGATACCTGAAACGATCTGCTCGGCACTGGCCGAAACGATAAGGTAGGCGCCTTTGGGCGCAGCGGTCGTGTGCGCCGCGATGTTCTCTATGACCGGGCGGGAAACGTTTTCGAGGCCCAGCGCTTTAAGGCTCAGCGGCAGGCCGATCTTCCGGTAGAAGTCTTCCAGATCGGCGACAAACCTCTCCTCGCGGCTTTCCACGGCGAGCAGCACGAGCAGTCCATAGGCAACGTGCAAGCCATGCGGCGCGCGATCGATCTGGGCGGTTCGGACCAGCCCGCGGGTGAGGCCGTGCGCCAGGCCAAGCCCGCCATTCTCGAAACCCAATCCGGCCATAAGAATATTGGCCTCGACTACCGCCTCGAACGCTTCGTCGGGCACGCCTTTGCCCGCCACCGCCATGGCCGCCGCGCCATGTTCGCGGATCGTCCGGTAGCAGCCATCGGCGATAAACAGTCCGGTGCGCAATTGCGGCGCGTGATGTGCGCTGGTGCCGCCATCGCGCAGCGAGGCTTCGGCCTCGAACTTCTTGGCGAGCGCATCGCCGATGCCCGAAAGCAAGAACCGGGCGGGCGCCTTGGACATGAGCAGCGTGTCGGCAATCACTGCTTCGGGATTGCGCGGCATCACCTCGACCGCCGACATGCGATGCTGCTCGTCGTAAACCGCCAGCGCCATGCCGGTCGGGCTGTCGTTCGAGGCGACCGTCGGCACGCTGATGAAGCGCGCTGCGCAGCGCAAGGCCGCACCCTTGCCGGCATCGAGCGCCTTGCCGCCGCCAATGCCAACAACAATCCCGGCTCCCGCTGCTTTGGCCTGACGCGCGAGGCTGTCCATTGCCGCGACCGTCACTTCGCCGCTGAACGGCAGGATCAGGGGCTCCATGCCCGCAAGCAAGCCGTGCAGCCGGTCTTCGATCAGGGACAGAACATCAGCGTCGATCACGACAGCCGGCTTCGGGGCAAATTCTGCCAGAATCCGCGGAAGAAGATCGAGCGCGCCCGGCCCCTGATAATAGCGCGGCGGACTGCCGAATATCCTGACCGGTCCCTGCATCAGCTGATCTCCTAGCCTTTTTGATTGCGCGATTGGCGGTGCAAAGGCCACCCCCGCGATGTGGCTCGACACAAATATGATGGTTTGCGCCTCACCTTTACCCCTCTGAACGTAAGACCTATTCGCTGTGCCGATCAGCCAGTCGGCAGAGGCCAGGCGCATGTGGGATTGAGCAATGGAATTCGGCCTCAGCGAAGAACAGCAACTGCTCCAGGACAGCATCGCACGCTTCGTCGAACGCGAATACAGCTTTGAAAAACGTCAGAAGCTGGTGACTGAAGGCGGGGCATTCAGCGAAACAAACTGGGCAACATTTGCGGAAATGGGCTGGTTAATGGTGGGCCTGCCCGAAGCGCTCGGAGGTCTGGGTGGCTTACCGGTCGATACCGCGATCGTGATGGAGCAGTTCGGCAAGGCGCTGGTCGTGGAGCCATACCTGCCAGTCGCGGTAATGGCGGCGCGCGTGCTGATCGAGGCAAGCGCGGGGCCTGAACTGATCGGCGCGATCGGCACCGGAGAAGCAAGGCCGGTCGTCGCCCATGGCGAAGCGGGTGCCTATGGAGCGCTCAACTGGGTGGAAACCCGCGCTGAAAGTGGCGGCAGCGGCTGGCGCATCAGCGGGGAAAAATCGCTAGTCTTGGCCGCTGCATTCGCCACCCATCTTGTCGTCTCGGCCCGAACATCGGGAGAACCGGGCGATTCTGCTGGCATCAGCCTGTTTCTTGTCGCACCCGATGCATCGGGGCTGGCGCGCCGGGACGCGCGACTGGCAGACAGCAGCCGGGCATCGGAGCTGAGCTTCAGCAATTGCCCAGCAACTTTGATTGGCCGCGAGGGAGAAGCGCTGGCCATCATCGAAACAGCATATGCCCACGCGGCGGTAGCGCTTTGCGCCGAAGCCGTCGGCGCCATGGACAAGGCCTTGTGGACCACGCGCGACTATCTCCAGACCCGCCAGCAATTCGGTGTTCCCATCGGGACGTTCCAGGCGCTCCAGCATCGTATGGCAGATATGCTGATAGAGCTCGAGATGGCGCGCAGTCAGGTCTACCGGGCGCTTGCCCATCTCGATGCCGATGCGGCTGTGCGCGACATGGCCGTGTCATCCATGAAAGTGCAGATCGGTCGCAGTGCAAAATTCATCGGCGGCCAGG
>JANLSP010000318.1:0-22310 GCA_031362485.1 Novosphingobium sp. | reverse complement strand
GGCGCGCGGACCCTGGAATCGCACAACGACGACGACATCCTGGTCAAGCTCGCCGGCCTTGAAAGCCTCCTGCACGGCTTCCTGTGTATCGAACACGCGCGCGGGCGCCTCGACAGTCCAGCGCGATTCATCCACCGCGCTGGTCTTGAACGTCGCCCGGCCGAGATTGCCTGCCACCAGCCGCATGCCGCCATCGAGCAGGAAGGGGGCGGAAACCGGGCGCAGCATCGCATCGTCGCGCGCTTGCGCAGGCGAGGGCCGCCAGGCCAGCGCGCCGTCATCGAGAAAGGGCTCCTGCGCATAGGCCGCCATGCCGCCATCCGCCACAGTCAGCACATCGCCGTGGATCAGCCCCGAGCCCAGCAATTCCTGCACGACATAGCCGATGCCGCCCGCCGCGTGGAAATGGTTCACATCGCCCTCGCCGTTGGGATAGACCCGCGCGATCAACGGCACAGCGGCGGATATCTCGTCGAGATCACTCCAATCCAGCACGATACCTGCCGCGCGCGCCATTGCGGGCAGATGGATCGCATGATTGGTCGATCCGCCGGTCGCCATCAGGCCGACGCAGGCGTTGACTATGGCTTTCTCGTCGATGACCCGGGCCATGGGTCTCGGATCATTGCTGCCTTTGCCGATCTCGGCCAGCCGGTGCACCGCCGCGCGGGTCAACGCAGAACGCAGCGGCGTGTTTGGCGGAACGAATGCCGAGCCGGGCATGTGGAGCCCCATCAGCTCCATCATCATCTGGTTGGAATTGGCCGTGCCATAGAATGTGCAGGTGCCCGGGCTATGATAGCTCGCGCTTTCGCTCGCCAGCAGTTCGTCGCGGCTGGCCTTGCCCTCGGCATAGCGCTGGCGGACTTTCTGCTTGTCGCGGTTAGCAAGGCCCGAAGGCATTGGCCCGCTGGGCACAAAAATTGCCGGCAAAAAGCCAAAGCGCAAAGCACCGATGACCAGGCCGGGCACGATCTTGTCGCAAATGCCGAGCAGCGCCATGCCGTCGAACATCGCATGGCTCAAGGCGATCGCAGTGGACATGGCGATAATGTCGCGGCTGAGCAGCGACAGTTCCATGCCGTCCTGGCCTTGAGTCACGCCGTCACACATTGCGGGAACGCCGCCTGCGACCTGGCACGTAGCGCCAATCTCGCGGGCATAGAGCTTCATCGCCTCGGGATAGCGGCCATAGGGCTGATGCGCCGAGAGCATGTCGTTGTAGGACGTGACAATCGCCAGATTGGGGCCGCCTGCCAGGATCGCTGACTTGTCGCCCTCGGCTGCGGCAAAACCGTGCGCGAGGTTCGAGCAGCTGAGGAACGTACGGCTGCCATGGCGCTCGCCTTCGCGGTCTGTCAGGTCGAGATAGCGGCGGCGAGAATCGCGCGAATTGGTGATGATCCGGTCGGTGACGCGGGCGATGGCAGAGTCGAGATTACTCATGCCACGTTACCCCGTCGCGCTCCGCCAGCGCAATCGCCGCTGTCGGCCCCCAGCTTCCGGCGGTATAGGGTTTGGGACTCATCCCGTGTTCGGCCCAGCTGGCGCGGATCGCATCAATCCAGTCCCATTGTGCCTCGACCTCGTCGCGGCGGACAAACAGTGTCTGGTCCCCCTCGATCAGATCGAGCAGCAGCCGCTCGTAGGCGATGCGCCTGGTCGGTCCGGCGAAGGCATCGGCCATGGCGATGTCGAGCGGGACGGCGCGCAGACGCAGTCCCTCGCGATCCAGCCCGGGAACCTTGGCCATCAGCGTCAGGGAGATATTCTCAGCGGGCTGGATGCCGATCACCAGCCGGTTGGGTTCGCTTCTGGCACCCTGACCCGCGAAGATCGAATGCGGCACCCGGCGAAACTGGATGACGATTTCGGTCTTGCGTTCCGGCAGGCGCTTACCGGTGCGCAAGTAGAACGGCACCCCTTTCCAGCGCCAGTTGTCGATATGTGCGCGGATCGCCACGAAGGTCTCGGTGGACGAGCTTTGGCCAAGTTCTTCGAGATAGCCCGGCACAGCCGCCCCGGCGATGGCGCCGGCCTGATACTGGCCGGTCACGGTTTCTTCCGGACCGACAAGACGCAGCGAGCGCAGCACCTTGACCTTCTCGTCGCGCACGGCAGTCGGCTCATAGCTTGCCGGCGGCTCCATCGCGACCAGCGCGAGCAGCTGCAGCATATGGCTGGCCACCATGTCGCGTAGCGCGCCTGCGCCGTCATAGAATCCGACCCGCCCTTCAAGGCCCACGGTTTCCGAAACGGTGATCTGGACATGATCGATATGCGCCGCATTCCACAGCGGCTCGAACAGCAGATTGGCAAAGCGCAGCGCCAGCAGGTTCTGCACCGTTTCCTTGCCGAGATAATGATCGATGCGGAAGATGCGATCTTCGGGAAAGGCGCGGGCAACCGCGTCATTGATGTGCCGGCTCGATTCAAGGTCGGTGCCCAGCGGCTTTTCCAGCCCGATGCGCACCCGCTCGCCGGCGAGACCGCTGCCGGCAAGCCCGGCGATAGTCGGCTCGAACAGCGCGGGCGCGGTCGACAGGAAAATCGCCAGGCCCTGGCCCGGCGTGCCGACCTTGTCTGCCAGTGCGGCAAAGCCCTGAGTTTTGCTGGCGTCGAGCGGATGGTAGTCCAGCCGGTTGAGGAAGGTCGCATAGCTGCCGCGCCGGCCTGCAGGCAGGAACTTGTCGAGCGCCTCGCGTGCGAAATTGCGGAACGCGGCGGTATCAAGTGCGGAACGGGCGGTGCCGACGATGGTGAGCTTTTCGGACAGGCGCTTTTCGGCATCAAGCGCAAACAGCGAGGGCAGCAGCATGCGCTGGGAAAGGTCACCTGTCGCGCCGAATAACAGCAATTTGTCGGCAGCGAATTCCATGCCAATTCCTCGTCTTGACAGCTAAGTCTGCGTCATGATTTGTGCACCGCAATAGCGATCTGCGCAACGCAATAGCGATATTTGGTGGCCGCAAACCCGCCAACCGAATGACAGGCAATTGCACAATTCCTGCAACAATGGCAGGGCAGGGGAAACGGGAGAAGTCAATGTCCGGAATTGCTGCAGCCACCACCTTTCCGCGTTCGCTCGACGAAATCCGTGTCGAAAGCGCGGATGTGCCCTCGCACGTCCCCAAGGACCGGGTGGTGGACATCAGCTTCGCCATGGGCGGCGTGCCCAACGATCTGGTCGACCCCTACGAGCCGTTTCAATGGCTGAACGGAAAGGACATTCCGCGCCTGCTTTACAACAAGCCGAGCGGCATGGGCGCGATGGCTGCTGCTGCGGGCGGCGGTATGGGCGCGGGCAACTGGGTGGCGCCGCATTACGAAGATATCGACCGCATCTACTGCGACAACGAGCATTTCTCGAACAAGGGCACGGCTGAGTTCCAGCGGCTGATCGGCGAGACCTTTCCTTCGATCCCGCTCGGCCTCGATCCGCCCGAGCATACCCAGTACCGTATGTTCCTCACCCAATTCCTCGGCCCGGCGACGATCACCCGGGTCATGGAGCCGATGATCCGTGAAGTGCTCGAGGAGATGATCGGCGAGATCGCGGACAAGGGCGAGGTCGACATGGCCTGGGATTTTGCCCGAGTGTTTCCGGTGCGCATCTTCATGGGGATGATGGGCTTCCCGCGCGATATGTTCGACGACTTCCTCGAATGGGAATGGAACATCCTTCATTCGAACAGCCTCGAAAAGATGCAGTGGGCATTGAAGAGTGTGCTCGATTTCCTGCGCGGCTTCATCGCCGAGAAGGAAAAGAATCCCGACCAGTTCCTCACCAGCCTGATCGTCAATGGCAATATCAGGGGCCGGACACTAACCGAGGACGAGAAGATCGGCATGGTCTGGTTCCTCTGGCTTGGCGGGCTGGATACGGTCGCCGCGACGATTGCCCAGATGTATCGCCGCATGGCGCTGCAGCCGGAAATTCAGACCATGCTCAAGAACGACCCCTCGCTGATCAATGGCGCGGTCGAAGAATTCCTGCGCACCCAGCCAATTCTCAACACGGGCCGCCGTGCCATCAAGGATTTTGAATGGCACGGTGTCCAGATCAAGGCAGGCGACAGCTTCTCCGCCATGAACGTTTCGGGTAACTTTGATCCCACCCGGTTCGAGAACCCGCGTGTGTTCGATCCCACCCGCAAGGGCAACCGGCATTTCACCCTGGTTGGCGGGGTGCATTCGTGCCTTGGGGGGCATCTTGCGCGGCGCGAGCTGAGGATGCTGCTCGACATGTGGTTCAAGGCAATTCCCGGCGAATTCCGGATAAAGCCGGGAACCGATTCGACGGTCTTTCCGGGGCTGCTATCTATCCGCAATCTGCACCTGGTATGGGACGTAAAATAGCATTTTGATCGCGCGAATGCCTGCAAAAATGGGTATTTACCCTGTTTGCTTTGCCCGCTTTGCGCGCTAGACCACATCGGGTCCGAATTTTTGCGTCGGAGCCGGGGTTCGCATCATTGCCACAGCGGCGCGCGCGGATTGCACGGCGCACGAGAACGGTAACCGGGGGCAAGTGCTGTACGCGGCAAGGGGGGCTGAGTTGCGATTGTTTCGCTGGCTGTCCGCCAATGCCATTCCTCCATCCATCGATCTCAGGCAATTGGGTTGGCAATTTGCCTCAGAGAATACCGCCGATGATGATGACTTGCGCAGTCCCGGGCTGGCGCAGGTGGACGTACTTGATGACGAAAGCTGGCGCAGCCTTCGCGACTGGCACTTTGCGCCCATGCGGGCTCTGGTCCTGCTGACGGGTATCGACGACCTGGATGTCCGGGCGCGCCTGCTTCGAATGGGCTTCGGGGATGTCACGGGCAGCCACATCAGTTTGCACGAAATCGAAGCCCGCGCGCAGAGAATCTCGGCCCATGCAGCGTTGATGCCGCGCATGCGCCATTTCGGTCCGTTGCAGCTTGATCTGTTCGCGCGCGATGCCTTTGCCGGAGAGCGGCGGCTGGGGCTGCACCCGCGCGAGTTCGCCCTGATCTGGCGGCTTTCGGACACACCCGGCCAGGCCGTTTCCAAACGCGTGCTCATCCGCGATGTCTGGCGGATGGCGCATGTTCCGGAAACCAACAGTCTCGCGGTGCATGTCTACCGGCTGCGAGCCAGACTGGCGCCCGCCGGGATGGACAGGATGGTTCAGACCACGCAGGACGGCGCTTACCTTTTCCAACCGTTTCCCGAAATGCGCCGCGTGCCTTCTTTCATCTTTGCTGACGGCCGGTATGAAGAAGATCCCCCTCTGGCGCTTTCGGTTCTGCAGGGGCTGACCAAGGATTCGCAAGCATGACAGAAAGCGCCGCCAAACCGCCTCGCGTCACGACTACTATCGCCGCAAATGGTGTCGCCCGCGTCACGTTGTCGCGGCCGGACAAACTCAACGCACTCGATATGGCGATGTTCGATGCGCTGATCGCAGCCGCCGCGCAGCTCGCGGGGGAGCCTGCGCTGCGCTGCGTGGTGCTCTGCGGGGATGGCAAAGGATTTTGCGCGGGGCTGGACCTGTCGATGTTCACGACGTTAACCGGCGACCTGCCGCCGCTCACGGTGCGTAGCCACGGCCGCGCCAATTTTTATCAGCAAGTCGCGATTGCCTGGCGCGATCTGCCTGTGCCGGTGATCGCCGCTGTGCACGGCGTGTGCTTCGGCGGCGGGCTGCAGATTGCTGCGGGGGCAGACATCCGCATTGTTTCATCTGACGCCCGGCTCTCGGTGATGGAGATGAAGTGGGGCATTGTTCCTGACATGGGCCATTTTGCCCTGTGGCGCGGGATGGTGCGCGAGGATGTGATGCGTGAGCTGACCTATACGGCGCGCGAGTTCTCGGGCGAAACGGCTCTGCAGCTGGGTTTTGCCACCCATGTCGATGCCGAACCGCTGGCCCGCGCCATGGCATTGGCAGACGAGATTGCCGGCAAGGATGAAGCTGCGATCCGCGCCGCCAAGGCGCTGTTTGGTCGCGCGCCCGACCTGAGCCGTGACGAGATCCTGATTGCCGAAAGCGAGGAGCAGGACCGCTTGCTGGCGGCCAAACGTTCAGCCCTGCAGGGCGGGCAGGGATAGCTGCGCCAGCACGTCGCCCAGCGTGCGGATTTCCGTCTCGCTGGCATTGAGTGTGATCGCGATGCGCAGCCGCGCGGTGCCCTGCGGGACGGTCGGCGGACGAATGCCGCGCACGTCGAAGCCGGCTGCTTGCACAGCCCGCGCCAGCGCCATGGCCTCGGCATCGCTGCCGACTATCAGCGGCAGGATCTGCGAGCCGCTGACGCGCGCTCCGAGCGGGCCGAGAACCTCCCCTGCGAGCCGCACGCGACGCCACAGCGCCTCGCGGCGATCAGGCTGGCTGTGCAATATCCCGAGTGCGGCGCGGTTGCAGGCCGCGATCAGCGGTGAGGGCGCGGTCGAGAAAATGAAGCCGCGCCCGCGATTGACGAGGAAATCGGCGACGACCTGCGGCGCGCAGATCAGCGCACCTTCGCAGCCCAGCGCCTTGCCGCATGTGCGCAAGGCAATGACATTGTCGCGCCCGTCAAGATGCGCGGCAAGTCCGCGCCCATCGGGACCGAAGACGCCGGTGGCGTGGGCCTCGTCGATCAGCAGCACGGCGTGGTGGTGGTCCGCAATCGTGGACAGCTCGTCTAGCGGAGCCTGATCGCCGTCCATGGAGTAGAGACTTTCCACCGCCAGCCAGATGCGCCCGGTTCCTCCGCCCCGGCGCCAGTTGCTGGCCGCGAGGTCGAAAGCATTGGAATCATTGTGACGCACGGCCATGCTGGCAGCCCGGCCCAGCCGCATGCCTTCATGCGCCGATGCGTGGATCAGTTCGTCGTGGATGATCAGATCGCCGCGCTGGGGCAAGGTGGAAAAAAGCGCTGAATTGGCGGCAAAACCGCTCGAAAACCAGAGCGCGCGTTCGCTCCCGAAGAAGGCAGCGGCTTCGGCTTCCAGCGCTTCGTGTTCGGGATCGTTGCCGCGCAGCAACCGTGAGCCGCCCGATCCGACCGGCACGCCGCGCGCCAGCGCTGCCTGTGCGGCTTGGGCCAGTTCGGGCGATCCGGCGAGCCCGAGATAATCGTTCGAGGAGAAATCGATGCCTTCGCTGCTGCTCAGTTTGCGGCGCCGTGACAGTTGCGCCAGCCGGTCAAGATCGGCTTCCTGGGCGGCAAATGACATCACTCCGCCGTTTCGAGCCTGCGGGCCAGCGGCTCCTCGCCCGTCATCGCCCGCATGCCAAGCCGCGATAGCAGCGCCGCATCGGCATCGTCGCCAGCATTGGGCGCGGTGAGCAGGCGGTCGCCGGTGAAGATCGAATTGGCCCCCGCCATGAAGCACAGCGCCTGCGTCGCATCAGACATTGATTCGCGCCCAGCCGAGAGCCGCACCATGCTCATCGGCATGGTAATGCGCGCCACGGCGACCGTGCGGACAAATTCGATGTCGTCGATTTTGGCGAGCGGTGTATCGGCAAGCATGTCGCCCAGCACCGTGCCCTTGACCGGCACCAGCGCATTGACCGGTACGCTCTCCGGGTGGCGTGGCAGCGTGGCCAGCGTGTGGATGAAGCCCACCCGGTCGGCACGGCTCTCGCCCATGCCGACGATGCCGCCTGAACAGACGTTGATTCCCGCGCCGCGCACATGTTCCAGCGTCTGCAGGCGGTCGTCCATGGTACGCGTAGTGATCGCCTCGCCGTAGTATTCGGGCGAAGTGTCGATGTTGTGGTTGTAATAATCGAGCCCGGCATCGGCGAGCTGCTCCGCTTGCGCAGGCGTCAGCATGCCCAGTGTCATGCAGGTTTCCATGCCCATGGCCGAGACGCCGCGCACGATTTCCGTGATCGCCGGCATGTCGCGCTGCTTGGGATTGCGCCAGGCAGCGCCCATGCAGAAGCGGCGGCTGCCGGCATCCTTCGCCTGCGCCGCCGATTGCAGCACTTCGCGCACGTCCATCAGCTTGGTGGCCTTGACCCCGGCATCGGCATGGACTGACTGCGCGCAATAGCCGCAATCCTCCTCGCAGCCTCCAGTCTTGATCGAGAGCAGCGTGCACAGCTGGACTTCGTCGGGCGCGTGGTTTGCGCGGTGCACTTCGGCGGCGCGGAAAAGCAGTTCGGTGAACGGCAGGTCAAATAGCGCGGCCACTTCGCTCCGCGTCCAGTCGTTCCGGATCTCAGGCACCATGGGCCTCCTTCCACTCGCGCTTGATCTTCTTGGCCAGGCTCCACTTGTGGACCTCGGTTGGGCCATCATAGATGCGGAAGGCGCGGATCTCGCGGAACACCAGCTCGACGATGGTCTCGTCAGTGACCCCGGTTCCGCCCATTACCTGGACGCAGTTGTCGGCAATTTTCATCAGTGCCTCGGATACCGCAACCTTGGCCATCGAGCTTTCAACTGTGCCCAGATCGCCGGAGTCGAGCACATCTGCACACCAGTCGATCATCAGTTCGCACTGTTTGAGCAGGATGCGATTTTCCGCCAGCATGAAGCCGACACCCTCGTGCTCGATCAGCACTTTGCCAAACGCCTCGCGGCGGCAGGCGTAGTCAGTGGCGATCTCCTGAACGCGGATGCAGGCGCCAAGCCAGCGCATGCAGTGCGACAGGCGCGCCGGGGACAAGCGCACCTGGGCATATTTGAAGCCCTCACCGGCCTGACCCAGCATCTGGTCGGCGGGGATGCGCAGGTTATCGAGCGTGAGCGTGGCGTGGCCGCCAGGCATCGAGCTGTCGATCGTATTGGGGATATGCTCAATGCGGATCGCCGGGTCGGGCAGGTCAACGAGGAACATGCAGGCGCCTTCGGCTGCCTTCGCCATGACGATGCCGACACTGGCGCCTTCATAGCCGGTGATGAAGCGCTTGCGGCCATTGACCACCCAGTGGTTGCCGTCGGGCTTGCACAGGGTTTTCATCATCGAAGGATCAGCGCCCGCCCCGCCCCATTCGGCCGGCTCGGTCATCAGGAAAGCCGAGCGCGCACGGCCTTCGACCAGCGGCCGCAGAAAACGCTCCTGCAATTCGGGGCTGCCGACTTTGCTGATGAGATAGATGTTGCCCTCGTCGGGCGCATTGGTGTTGCAAGCAAGCGGCCCCAGCGGCGAGAGGCCGCTCTTGATCAGCACCTGTGCGGTTTCGCGCTGGGTCAGATGCGTGCCGTCGGGGAGAATATGCGGGGTCAGCACGCCCGCAGCGCGCGCCTTTTCCTTCAGCTCTGCCACCAGCGCATCGGTCGGCGCTCCGTGGTGGTCACGGCGCGGATCAGCCTCATAGGGAATGACCACCCCGCGCACGAAACATTCGACTGCTGCGGCGATGGCGGCGGTCCGCTCGGCTCCTGCGCCTGTCATGATCTGCAATGCTCCTTGGAGAGTCTGGGCGCTTCGAGCTTCTGACACCTTGATGGCAAAAGCAGCGGTAAACTGGAAAATTAAACAGTAATTTCAAGTCTATAAAGCCGCGACAGACTTGATGTCTGCGGATAACCCAATCAAGCGCCAAACTCAAGCGCGTTGCGGCTTTTGAAGCTTGCCGCTCGGAGCGCGGCCGCGTCAGGCAGCGACTGTCCCGCCGCCGCCGGCATCGCGTCCCCCGATGATTTCGCTTGCCAATCAACCGGTCATGTCGTCACATATACTGCTTGTTCCGATCCCCGCCGGTCGCGGGAATGCTGCAACGATAACATCCGGGTTTCACAACCAACTTGAACGCGTCCCGATCCCTGTTCCGCCGCTTTGTCAGGACACCCGGCCAGCAATTGCTTGTCCTGGCGCTGGCAGCGATCATCGGCGTTGGGTTGCTGATGACAGGGCTTTCGGCCCTGTCCGGATCGTCCACGGCCGGGCGCGGGGTCGATCCGGAAACGAAGACCATCAC
Source organism: Novosphingobium sp. (assembly GCA_031362485.1). Classification (GTDB taxonomy): domain Bacteria; phylum Pseudomonadota; class Alphaproteobacteria; order Sphingomonadales; family Sphingomonadaceae; genus Novosphingobium. The sequence goes on along the minus strand of JANLSP010000318.1, from coordinate 12,418 downwards.
TGTTGCCTTGGATGAGGAGCCTCCCAATCTCGACAGTGCCCTGACCGCCGACCAGATCAGCTCCTTTGTCCTGGGCCATGTGATGGAAGGGCTGCTGCGGCTTGATGAAAATAACCAGCTGGCGCCGGGCGTTGCGGAAAAGTGGGAAATTGGTGCCGATGGGGCGACGTTCTGGCTGCGTGCAGATGCGCGGTGGAGCGATGGCAAGCCGGTCACCGCGCATGACTTCGTCTTTTCCTGGCGCAGGACCGTCGATCCGGCCAGCGCGTCGGAATATGCCAACATCATGACCGCGATCCGCAATGCAGACGAAATCATTGCCGGCAAATTGCCACCCGCAGCGCTTGGTGTGCAAGCAGAGAGTGACCGGATCCTGAAGGTTCAGTTCGCCAAGCCGGTGCCCTATTTCGACCGGCTGATGTCGTTCAACGTGTTCTTTCCGATCCGCGAGGATTTTTTCAGGAAAACTAGCGGCCGCTACGCTTCGGATGCGGACACGCTGCTCTACAACGGCCCGTTCAAGATGGTCAAATGGGTCCACGGGGCACACATCCGTTTTGAAAAGAACCCAGCCTATTGGGACCGAGAGCGGATCGCCCTTGATGTGATCGATATTCCCTATTTCACCAACGACCCCAGCGCGCGCGTCAATTTGTTCCGGGATGGCAAGATCGCGTCCACGGGACTGGCGCAGGAAAGCCTTGAGGAAGCCCAGTTGCTGGGCTGGGATATCAAGGGCAAGCGGGACGGCGGCGTCTTCTATATCGAGTTCAACCACCGCGAGGGCAGGCTGTCGCGAAACCGGAATTTCCGCAAGGCTATACAGTATGCACTGGATTCCTCGGTGGAGGTCAACAAGGTGATCAAGGTGCCGGGCTATCTGCCGGGCAAGTCGCTCTTCCCGATCTGGCTGGACGGCGTGGACGACAAGTTCCGCAAGGAATATCCGGCGCCGGAATACACACCCGACACTGCCAAGGCGCGCGAATATCTGGCGCGTGCGAAAGCCGAACTGGGGGTGGAAAAATTCCCCCCGATCATGCTGCTGACCGGGGACACGCCGCTATCGGCGCGGGTTGCCGAGTATTACCAGGACATGCTGAAACGCCAGCTTGATTTGGATGTGCGGATCGACAGCCAGATTTTCAAACAGCGGTTGGCCAAGATGCTGGCAGGCGAATTCGACCTGGTCATGGCGGGCTGGGGCCCGGACTATGCCGACCCGCTGACTTTTGGCGACCTGTTTCTGACCGGCAATGTCAACAACCGGGGGCAATACAGCAATGCGGCCTATGACCAGCAGGTTCGTATCGCTCAAAACTCCGCTGACCGCAAAACGCGCATGGATGCCTTTGCCAGGATTCAGCAGATCGTCTTCGACGATGTGATCATTCTGCCCGAATACGAACGCACTCTGCTCTATACCGTGGATCCTAAGATCACCGGCGTGGTGCGGCGTGTATTCGGGGCCGACCCTGATTACACCCGTGTCAGGATTGAGAAGGAATAGTCTTTCAGGATGTTGTCCTACACCATCAAACGACTGATCCAGGGGCTGATCACTGTGTGGTTCATCGCCACGGCGACTTTCCTCGCGATGCACTCCGTGCCGGGCGATCCGCTCAGCGGCGCGAGAGCCACCAATGCGCAAATCCGCCAGAATCTGGAAAAAAAGTATGGCCTCAACAAGCCGATCGGCGAGCAATACCTGATCTACATGGGCAACCTTGCCCGCGGCGATCTGGGCATTTCCTTCACCCAGAAGAACCGCGAAGTGAATGACATCATCCGCGAACATTTCCCCGTCTCGGCCACGCTCGGCATCATGGCGGTGGTGTTTGCCGCACTGGGCGGTGCCCTGTTCGGCGCGCTGACCTCGCTTAACCGGAACAAATGGCCCGACACCGTCATCATGCTCGCGGTGATCCTGGGCATTTCAGTGCCCAGCTTTGTCTTCGCGGCTTTCAGTCAGCTGGCCATGGTCAAGATCAACGGAACGCTCGGTTTCTCATTGCTGCCGGTTGCCGGCTGGGGGAGCGTGTCACACATCCTGCTGCCATCGCTGGTGCTGGGGCTGGGGACAATGGCCTACCTCACTCGGCTGATGCGCAGCTCGATGCTGGAAATCATCAGTTCCGACTATGTGCGCACCGCCAAGGCCAAGGGACTGCCGCAGACACGCATTTTTCTGCAGCATGAAATGCGCAACGCCATCCTGCCGGTGGTGACTGTGCTGGGCCCGGCGATTGCCGGTATCACCACGGGCAGTTTCGTGGTCGAACTGGTTTTCGCGATTCCGGGTCTCGGGCGATACTTCGTTCAGGCGGTGCAGCAGCACGATTACACCGTCATCATGGGCACCACGGTGTTTTTCGGCGCCTTCCTGGTGCTGATGGTGATCCTGGTTGACCTGCTTTACGGGTTTATCGACCCGCGGGTCAGGGTGAGCTGAGCCATGGCCCGGACCGCGCAACCCGTCCAGACCACACAGGCCGACCCGGCCCTGATGCAGGGCGCCTTCGAGCCCATGCACAACGAATTGCGCGTGCAGAAACTGACGCGACCTTCGTTGTCCTATTGGCAGGATGCGTGGCAGCGGCTCAAGGCGAACAAGCGAGCGATCCTGTCGCTTTACATCATCATCGGCCTGTTGCTGTTTACCGTGCTTGGCCCCCAGGTCTGGCGGGTCAACCCTGCTGAGCAGGACCTGCTCCAGATCAGCAGCGCGCCCGGGGCAGACCGGTCGGCAATCCTGGTCGCGCCCTATGCGCCCTGGGCCCCAGCCGAAGTCACGGCGACGACGAAAGCAGGCCTTGAGCTGGTCGGGCAGGCGACAACTCAGTCGGTGCGCCTGGCATGGCAACCGATGCCGGGCGCGGCCGACTATCTGGTCTACCGCAATATTGTCGAGCCGCAGGGCGAAGGCACTTTCGGGCTTCCGCTGGGCCCGACCGGCTCGGCCGAGATCACCCGCTTTGAAGACATGCTCGATCTGCGGCCGGGCACGTCCTATTACTCGGTCGTGCCTTTGGACGCAGACGGCGAGCAACTCCCCGGCGCCAAGACGCTGCGGGTCGATGTGGTCAATGCCGTCACCCTGCAGGAAGCCGCCGACAGACGGCTGCTGGAGGAGGGCAAGGCGCCTGCACTGGGCAGCAGGATCAAATTCAAGCTCCATCCGCTGGGGACCGACTACCTCGGCCGCGACATGCTGGCCCGGTTGATGCAGGGCGCGCAGGTCTCGCTGTTCATCGGTATCGTCGCTCCGCTGTTGTTCGTGCTGTTCGGGGTGGTTTACGGCAGCACGGCGGGCTTCATCGGCGGGCGGACAGATCAGGTGATGATGCGGTTTGCCGATTTCGTCGTTGCGCTGCCGTTCCTGCTGTTCATGATCCTGTTCAAGATCGCCTTTGGTATCGGGCCCGGCGAAAGCGGCATCATTCCGCTGATCGTCGCCATGGTGATCCTGCTGTGGCCCGGCACCGCCCGGCTGGTGCGCGGCCAGATCTTGCAGGTGCGTGAAGAAGCCTATGTCAACGCCGCCCGCCTGCTGGGCGCACGCACCGGTTATCTGGTGATGCGCCACATGATTCCAAACACCATGGGGGTCATCCTGGTCACGCTGACTTTCGCCATTCCCAGCGCGATTTTCACCGAGGCGTTTCTATCGTTTATCGGCATGGGGGTCGCCGCGCCGACCGCGTCCTGGGGCAGCATGAGCAATGACGGAATCAAGTCGATGCTGACGCACCCGCATGAACTGTTTTTTCCTGCCCTGGTGATCAGCATCACGGTGCTGGCTTTCAACCTGCTGGGCGATGGCTTGCGCGATGCGCTCGATGCAAAGCTGAGGTCACGCGAATGACCGGTCCTGCTAATGTGCCCTTGCTCGCGGTCGAAGATCTGCAGGTCGAGTTCGAAACCTATGGTGGCACCGTTCAGGCGGTGCGCGGGGTCAGTTTCAGCGTCGAAGCGGGCAAGACGCTCGCGATTGTCGGCGAATCGGGCTGCGGCAAGTCGGTGACGGTGCAGGCGCTGATGGGGCTGGTGCCAATGCCGCCGGGCCGGCTGAAATCGGGCAAGGCGGAACTGCGCGGGCGCAATATCCTCGGCACCTCGCAAATCGACGGACGCGATTTTCGCGGCAGCGAGATCGGCATGATCTTCCAGGATCCGATGACCTCGCTCAATCCGACGATGACGATCGGTCGGCAGATCGCCGAAACGCTGGAAGTCCACCTCGGATGGAGCCGGAAACGCGCTCATGCCCGCGCCATCGAATTGCTCGAAATGGCCCGCATTCCCGAAGCGGCGCAGCGGGCGAAGCAATATCCGTTCGAATTTTCGGGCGGCATGCTGCAACGCGCGATGATTGCCATGGCGATTGCCTGCGAGCCGGCGATCCTGATCGCGGATGAGCCGACCACCGCGCTCGATGTCACCATCCAGGCGCAGGTGCTCGACCTGCTCGGCGATCTCCAGCGCGAGCATGGTACCGCCATCATCCTGATCACGCACGATCTGGGTGTGGTGGCGCGCATGGCCGATGAAGTCGCGGTGATGTACGCCGGGCAGATTGTCGAGCGCGGCAGCGTCGACGACATCTTTTATCGCCCCGCGCATCCCTATACGGTGGGGCTCAGGGCCGCGATGCCCAGCAATAATCCGGCTGCCGAGCACCGACTGCTGCCGATCGAAGGCAGCCCGCCAGACTTGTTCGCGCCGCCGGCCGGCTGCGCCTATGCCGCGCGCTGCCCCCATGCGATGCGAATCTGCAGCACGGATGAACCTCCTGCTTTCGTGGTCGGCGGGGGTCATTACGGCAAATGCTGGCTGCATCATGAAAAGGTTGCAGGCGGCTCAGACAGGCTTCTCGCCGCAAGCGCCTCAACGGAGAACCTTGCTTGATCGCCTCCCCGCCTCTTGTCGTGTCGGAAAATCTCACAAAGTTTTTCCCCTTGCCGAAAGGCAGGAAGGTTCACGCCGTCGATGGGGTGGACCTGACCATCCACGAGCGCGAAATTGTCGGACTGGTCGGCGAATCGGGCTCAGGCAAGACGACATTCGGCAAAACGCTGATCGGCTTGCTGGCCAAGACCGGCGGCACAGTGACTTATCGCGGGGAAACCCTGCCGCAAAGCTATGAGGCTGCTGATTTCAGGCGCCATGCGAAAACCATGCAGATGATTTTCCAGGATCCTTATTCATCGCTCAACCCGCGCATGACGGTGGGCGAGATTGTCGGCGAAGGCCCCAAACTGCACAGCAACCTTTCCGGCAACGACTTGCGCGACCGGGTGGCAAGCTGGCTTAGCCGGGTCGGGCTCGAGCCCGACTACATGTCGCGTTACCCGCATGAATTTTCCGGCGGCCAGCGCCAGCGCATCGGCATTGCGCGCGCGCTGATCCTCGAGCCCGAATTCGTCGTCTGTGACGAGCCGATCTCCGCGCTCGACGTTTCGGTGCAGGCGCAAGTGGTCAACCTGCTCGAAGAGCTCAAGGCATCAATGGGGCTGACCCTGCTGTTCATCGCCCATGACCTGTCGATGGTGCGCTACATCAGCGATCGCATGGCGGTGATGTATCTGGGTGCGATGGCAGAGATTGGGCCAGCGCAAGATGTGTTCTTCGATCCCAAGCATCCCTACACGCAGATTCTGATCGCCTCCAATCCGGAGCCCGATCCCGAACTCGAACGCAGCCGCAAATCCACCACGATCACCGGCGAAATACCATCACCTGTCGATATTGGCCCGGGCTGCCGCTTCGCCGCCCGCTGCCCCTATGCGATGGAGCGGTGCCGGATCGAGACCCCGCTGCTGCTGCCCCTGGCCGATCAGCCCGCGCGGCAAGTAGCTTGCCACCTGTTTACCTGATTTAGTCGGTGGGGCCGCAGCCCATAGCGCAACGGCACAAAGCCTGACCGCCTATTCCAAACTGTCCATGGCAGCTTAACGCCTCGGCGGGCCGGGTAGGTTACCGTGCCAGCGCGCCAAACATTTCCGGGCGCCGGGTCGCAGCGGAGTAGGTCGCCACCGTAACTGCAGCTGCGCCGATCAGGATGGCATGGCCGATCAGGCTGACGGCGAGGAACACATAGCTGCCGATAGCAAGAGAAAAGGAAATTGCCCACATCCAGCCGAGCAACTGGAAAACCATGTGCCGCACGCCGAAATCGGGGATGTGGCGAAGCGGGCTGACTTCATGATCGAAGATGAAGTTCCATGCGCTGATTACGAGATTCTTCATGGCCAGATTCCTTTCAGAGAACATCTGTCAAATTGATTTGCCCTTTGTCGATCTGGCTGCACGATTGCAGGACCGTTGTCGCAAAGCCACAATCTGATCTTATCGTTTGATTGTAATAACCGGCTGTGCGGCAGTAATAAATATGGCCTTTGGGGCAGACTGTGCGCAGTAATGCTTTCTCAGGGTGAGGGCCGGACCGAGAGCGATGTTGCTTGTGCTGTCTTGGCGACTTGCCCCGTGCCGCCACAGCGCTCGGCCAGCATACGGCCAGAAAGCCATGCGCACTCAACACGGGGGCCAAGTAGCCAGTCGCCGCAAACGCCAAGGCTGATGTCGGCATTCCACAAGGCGCCATCGCCGGTGCCTGCCGATAGCGCAAAGCGCCAGCGGTGCACCGTCGCGCTGACCGGCTCGGCGATCGCGCAGCCGGTCGCTCCCACCAGTTCGCCAAGGAGCATTACCGCGACCTGCTCCGGCGGGGTTTCGAGCCATTCGCTCGACCAGGCCGCATTTGCCTGTACCACCCAGGCTTCCGGACCTGCCCTGCCGGGCTTGGCGCAGTTGCGGGCAGCCCAGGCGATATTGCCGGTGTTGCGGACAAGCGGCGGCAGCGCGTCAAGCGGCTGGCCGAAGACGAACATTCCGGTCCAGCACGGCTGCGAGCGGGCAAACAGGGCCGTTCGCCCCATGGCGAAATCGTGCAGTGACAGCATCGCCGCTGCCTGCTCCGCCGGAATGGCAAGCATTACCGCGTCAAACGGGCCAGTTTCGGAATCCTTGCTGTGCAGCCACCACGCCCCATTCTGGCGCGACAGGCTGGTGACGAGATGCGACCACGAAACATCGTGGGCTGCGGCCATGCACCGGACGACAGCATTCATGCCGGGCATGCCGACCCACGCATCGGCACCCGCGAGCGGCCAGGGCGAGGCAATGCCCTGATCGTTCCATCCGCGCACCAGTCGCAGGAAATCTGGGTCGCGGGCCGTGAAATATTGCGCGCCGTGATCGAGGGCCACGGGGCCCGCAGGCGTTTCCAGCCGCCGCGTCGACATGCGCCCGCCCGGTCCGCGGCCTTTATCGAACAGCGAGACGCAGTGCCCGGATGCTTTCAGCGCATCGGCGCAGGCAAGGCCGGCGATTCCCGCTCCGATGATGCCAAACCGCATGGGTTTCAGCATTTGCTCATCAGCGCCAGCACCTCCTTGCGGCTGTTCGGATCGTCGAGGAAGCAGCCCAGCATGCGACTGGTGACCATGCTGACGCCGTGGGTCTTGACGCCGCGCCCGGTCATGCAGCCGTGCTGCGCTTCGATAACCACTGCCACGCCCTGCGGCTGCAGTCCGTCCCAGATTGCCTGGGCGACTTGCGCGGTGAGCCGTTCCTGTACCTGCAGGCGCTCGGCATAGCCATGCAGCACCCGGGCGAGCTTCGAGATGCCCACCACGCGGTCAGTCGGCAGATAGGCAATCGAGGCAGTGCCGGTGATTGGCGCCATGTGATGCTCGCAGTGCGACTGGAAGGGGATGTTCTTCAGCAACACGATTTCGTCGTAACCGCCCACTTCCTCGAATGTGCGCGAAAGATGGAGGCCGGGATCGCTGTCATATCCCTGACAATATTCTTTCCAGGCCCGGCCCACCCGAGCCGGCGTGTCGGCCAGACCTTCGCGGTCGGGATCATCGCCCGCCCAGCTGATCAGGGTGCGGATGGCCTGTTGCACTTCGTGCGGAACGGGAAGCTTTGAGTCGTTGAGTTGGAATTCGCTGGTGCCCGGCAAATAGTTCATGGTTATGGTTCCCTTCGGCTCAGAATGTCGCGATCAGGCCTGGCTGGCCACAGCACCGATCAGCGCTACCAGCAGGATGGCGATCCCCTGAAACAGCACGCGCTGCGCCATCATCCGGTTCTGCTTCACCCCGAAAGCCTCACCCGGGGCGGCGCCGCTTTGGCGGATCTGCTCACCGTCGTGGAAGAAAGCCATGAGGCCTCTCACCAGGGCAATGGCAGCGGCGATGGCGAAACCGCCAATCAGGATAACAAGCAGGATCGTCATGGAAATTTTTCCTGGAATTGCACTTCCCGATCTGGTGCAAACAGGGCAGGTTCGGGACTGCGGCATATTCCCTGATGTCCGCCGCCGGGCCAACATGTCCAAAAGGACACTTCCCACGCGCAGGGAGGCAGTTTAACGGGAATAAGGTAATGACACTGAACACGATGATCGGGACAAGTCCCATTGCTGCCGTGATCAGCAATCCGCGTTTGCCGGACAATCCGATTGTCGAATGCAACGATGCGTTCGTCGCGCTGACTGGTTATTCGCGCGAGGAAATCGTCGGCCGAAATTGCCGCTTCATGACAGGCCCGGATACCGAGCCGTGGTTGACGGAGACGCTGCGCAGCGGCATCCGTCGGCGCCAGCCGGTCATCGTTGAAATTCTCAACTACAAGAAAGATGGGACACCGTTCCGCAACGCCGTCATGGTGGCGCCGATCTTCGATGCAGCCGGGGAGCTTGAATATTTCCTCGGCTCGCAGGTTGAGATCGCCGAAGATGTTGCGCGGGCAAACGATTCGCGGCGCCAGGCCGCCTATGATCGCATTGCCGCGCTCAGTCCGCGTCAGCGCGAAGTGCTGCTTCAACTGGCAGCGGGGCGGCTCAACAAGCAGATTGCCTATGAACTGGGCCTCAGCGAACGGACAGTGAAGATGCACCGCGCGGCGGTGTTTGCGGCGCTCGGTGTGCGCACTGGCGCGGACGCGATTCGCCTCGCGATCGAAGCCGGATACTGACGCAATGCCTGACCTGTCCCAAGAGACAGGTTTTGCCCCCAGCCAGTCGCTCTATTGCGGTTTTCACAATGCAAGTGTCCAGCCGCTCTCCTCTCCTCAGGCTGCGTGCATTGCCTAATGGAATTGCGGGTCCGGTTTCCCCCCTCCCCCTGCCGGGCCCGCAGTTTCCATTCGCTCTGGCTTGCAAGGTAGCCTGATGCCGCTGCGGGCTGCCATATTCGGGGCCAGCGGCGGAATCGGAGCCGCGATCACCGCCGAGCTGGCGCATTCCGGAGAGTTTGACGCGGTCCATGCCGGCGGACGCCAGTTGCCTTCCGCCATCCATCCGGCCATCCTGCCCTTCGTATTCGACCTGATGGACGAGGCGTCGATCGCCCGGGCCGCACAAGAGTTCGGAGCAGGCGGGCCGCTCGACCTGGTCATAGTCGCCACCGGCAAGCTGCATGACCAGGGATCGCAGATGCCCGAGCGGAGCTGGCGCGCGCTGGATGGAGCCGCCATGGCCGCCATGTTTGCGATCAATACCATTGGCCCCGCGCTGATTGCCAAGCACATGATGCCGCTGATGCGCCGGGATGGACGCGCTGTCTTTGCCGCGCTCTCTGCCCGGGTCGGCTCGATTGCCGACAACCGCCTGGGCGGCTGGCACAGCTATCGGGCATCCAAAGCTGCGCTCAACATGCTGATCCGCAACTTCGCCATCGAATTCGCGCTGCGCAATCCGCGCGGGATCGTGATTGCGGTTCATCCCGGCACTGTCGACACCCGCCTCTCGCGGCCGTTCCAGCGCAACGTGCCGCAGGCCGCGCTGCTCGAACCGGCGCAAAGCGCGGCGCATATCCTGTCCGTGCTTGAGGGCCTTTCACCGGCGGACAGCGGAGGTCTTTTCGCCTGGTCTGGAGAAAAGATCGCATTCTAGGCGACGAAGCTGGTTACGTGTCCGCCTTCGGATCAGGCTTCAAACAATACGCGCGTCTTGCTGGAGACCATCTCGGACAGACGAGCCACATCCCAGTTGGTCAGCCTGACGCAGCCATGGCTCTCGGCGCTGCCGATCGTCTGCGGCTCGGGCGTCCCGTGGATCCCGTAGTGCTCCTTGCTGAGGTCGATCCATGCCACGCCGACCGGGCCGTTTGGACCAGGCGGAAGCAATTGCTTTTCGTGGCTGTCGGGAACATCCCAGAACAGCTTCGGATTATAGCTAAACGGCGGATTGTAAGCGACGCCGGTAATCTTCCATTCCCCAAGCGGCAGCGGATCACGGCGCGAACCCATCGTCGCGGTGTATATGCCGATCAGTTTATCAGCTGCATTATAGGCCTTGAGAGTGCCATTCGATTTGCTGACGACGATCCGCGCAGCCTGCAGCCCGGGGGTGCCGACGCCAAGCGCGACCAGAGTTTCCTGCCATTGCGCATTCTTGACTGCGCCCGCCTCGATCTTGTCAGCTCCAGTGTTGGGTACGCGAACCTGCTGTCCGGCGCGGAAGAGCGGCGTCGCGGCGGTTGGCATAGCTTGCCCTGCAGCTGACACAGTTGGCGCGCCCGCAGTTTGGGTTAGTTCCGGGTTCAGCTCCTGCAGCGTTTCGACTGTCGTGTGGAAGCGTTCGGCGAGCTTTTCATCCAGCGATTCATAACCCAGCCCGGGCAGCTTCGCCTGCTCGGCCGCATTTGCGGGAATTGGCGAAAAAGGGCCAGCCGCAAAGGTGTCAGGTATGGTGACAACCCGCGTCGCGGGGATGTTATTCCATTGCGCCAGAGCCTGTGCCGTCGCCGCGTCGATTTGTCCGGTGATCGGCAAGCCATTCGCTTCCTGAAAGCCGTTGATGGCATTGGCGGTCGATAGACCGCCCTTGCCGTCGATGACCCCGGGCGTGAAACCCAGCCGATCCAGCACCACCTGCTGCTGCATGACCTGGCGGGGTTTGTCATCTGCCAATTCCGCAGGGAGACGTTCGCCGATTTTCAGATCATGCGAAGCAAGGGGATCGGAGGTAGCGACCTTTGAACCGGTGTCCGCCGCCTCCTGATCACCCTTCGAAAAATCCACATTGCATGGCGACACAAACAGGGCAGCCGAAAGGCTCAACAAGACTAGTCGCATCTATCGGCCAGCCGAACGCAACGGACGGCGCCGCTTTGACGTCCCCGCTGCAGCGCGAGCCTCACTTGGGTTGATGCAACTGTCCTGAATTGTGCGCGTGCAAACCGGATATATCTTGTCCATCGCTTGCGGTGGTGGCGGGGCCAGCGCGCCCTTGTAAGGCCCAGCATTATAGTTTGGATCGGCTGGCATTGCCGGCGGCACGGGGCTGTCGGCAGAGGAAGGATTAGGTGGCGTCTCGGAAGGTATGCCGGCCCCAGTGGGATTGGCCTGGATTTGAATTGCGGGGGGCTGCTGCGCCGGGTCAGCCTGCGCTGCAAAGCTCGGACCAGCGCCGAACAAGATGATTCCAGCCGCGACTGTGAGGTTTAGGTTTCGCATCGGTCTTCTCCATCATTCGCCTGAATAGTGGAACGGCGATGGCCCTGAAAAGTTCCTGATGAAACGCTGCGGGCTTGCGAACTGAAGAGACCGCCGGGTGAATCCAGTCTCGCACCGGCCCCGCACTGGCCGGCGAAAAGCACGACCCAAAAAATCTACAATTATCTGGAGAACAAGCGAACTATTGGCGGCTGGTGCCCAGGTGCGCATGCAGAGTGTTGAGTGAATAATCTCGGCGATGCGCACTGAACCAGGAGGTCAACATGAACCGCATTAAAGTTATTTGCACAGTTATGACGCTGTCGGTCGCATCGCTTGCCGCAAGTGCAAGTGCTCAAACCGCGCAAGGCGCACCATCCATCGCGAGCTATCATTCGCGCGGCATGTGCCTTGACGTGCGCGCTTCGGACAAGGCGGTTCTGCTGTGGACCTGTCACGGCGGCGGCAATCAGGCGTTCCGCTTTCGCGAGGGCAAGTATGGCCAGATCTCGCTGGGCGATAACATGTGCCTCACCGGCGGCGCAGGCCGCGGATCGGGTCTGACATCGCAGAACTGTGTCTGGGGAAACAAAAATCAGATGTGGACATTCTGGTCAGACGCCACTTTGCGCAATGAAGCCGGCTGGTGTGCGGACATCGAAGGTGGCTCGCGCGTAGCGGGAACCCGCATCATCAGCTGGACATGCAATTCCGGATCGACAAACCAGATGTGGTATCCCGGTGTGACAGCATCAAGCGTGGCAATGGGGATACAGGGCGCGGCATCGGTGGCGCGCGGCCCAGTCCAGGGGATTATTTCCAGCGGCGGCTTTAGCAGCGGCAATATGGTGGCGGCCGGCGGCGGCAATGTTCTGCCGAACAACTGGAGCTTCTTCAACAGCAGCAGTGC
>JANLSP010000312.1:0-2104 GCA_031362485.1 Novosphingobium sp. | reverse complement strand
GCGGCGCAATGCAGTCAAGGTGCTGCTGTTCCTCGACAATGGCGGCTCGATGGACCCTTACGTCAAGCTGGTCGAAGAGCTGTTCAGCGCGGCCAGCGCCGAGTTCAAGAACCTTGAATTCTTCTACTTCCACAACTGCCTGTATGAAGGCGTGTGGAAAGACAACCGCCGCCGCTTTTCGGAGCGGACGCAGACCTGGGACATCCTCCACAAATATGGCCACGACTATAAAGTGATCTTCGTCGGCGATGCTTCGATGAGCCCCTATGAAGTCAGCCATCCCGGCGGCTCGGTCGAGCATTTCAACGAGGAATCAGGCGCCACCTGGATTGAGCGCGTGCGCCATGTTTACCCCGCGACCGTGTGGATCAATCCGACGCCCGAGAAGCAGTGGGACTATTCGCAATCAACCAAGCTGATCCACGAACTGATGGGCGGATCGATGTATCCGCTGACTCTGCAGGGTCTGGACGATGCGATGCGCGAATTGACCCGCAAAAAGCATTAGACTTTAACCGTGACGATCAAGCTCTGCTGGCAGGTATTTTCGCGCTGACCACAGCAGCGCTCCCGCCGCCAGCGGCACGGTCGCGGCTATAGCCACCAGCACATAGCGCACACTGTCCACGCCAAAATCGGCCTTGTAGTGATCCGATAGCCAGCCGATCAGCGTTGCCCCGATGCCCAGCCCGAACAGGTTCTGCATCAACAAGATCGATGCACTGGCGGTGGCGCGGCTGGTCGATGGCACCAGCCCCTGCACCGCACTGTAGCAAGGCCCGACGTGTAGCCACTGCAACAGTAATGCGGGGAAAAACAGCACCATCGCCCACTGCCACTGCGGCGCGAGCAGTCCGAGCACGAGCAGCGGTGCGGCGAGCGCAATGGCCAGTGCGGGGACCGTCAACAAGTGCTGCTTGCCGCGCTGCATCAGCCGGTCGCCGAACTGACCGCCCAGCCAGACACCGAGCCCACTGGCAATGCCGTTGACCAGTCCGAACCAGATGCCGGTTTGCCCCGCCGAGAGTCCGAAACTGCGTTGCAGATAGATCGGCGCCCAGATCAGCATGCCGAAGTTGGCTATCGCGGAAAAGGCACAAGCGGCAAGCACCCGGCGGTTGGCGCGCGACGACAGAATGTGGCTGAATGCCTCGCCGAAGCCAACCGGGGCCGCTGGAGCCTTTGCCGCCAATGCCGCGCCCGTGCGCGGATCGCGCAACAGTGCGACGACAACCAGCGCAAGCAAAACTCCCGGAAGCCCGACCACCACGAAAGTCAGCCGCCAGCCGATCATATCGGCCAGCACCCCGCCCAGCACCATTCCTATCAGTCCGCCAATCGGCGGCCCCAGCTGATACAGCGACATGGCCGAAGCGCGCTTTTCCGGCGGCACGATCTCGGCAATCAGTGAATGCGCAGGCGGTGTGCCGCCCGCCTCGCCAATGCCGACGCCGATCCGCGCAAGAAAAATCTGGACGAAGTTTTGCGCCGCGCCGCACAGCGCAGTCATCGCTGACCACACCGCGAGGCAGCCGCCGATCACCCACACCCGGTTGGTCGCCGGACGATCGGAAAGTCGCGCGATCGGAATTCCCAGAGCGGTATAAAACAATGCAAAAGCCAGCCCGGTCATCAGTCCGATTTGCGTGTCACTCAGCCCAAGCTCACTCGCGATCGGCTGGGCAAGAATCGCGACAATCTGCCGGTCGAGGAAATTGAGCACATAGACGACCAGCAGGACGTAAATCGTCAACTGCACGCGTTTGTCGTTCTGTCCGGTCATCAGTCCCTCCCAGGAGCTGTTCTGCGCAAGCAGCCGATGCAGGTCAAGCAGCAGCGAGCAGGGTGAGCAGCGGCTGGAGCGACAGGTGCGCAGCAATGTGCCCGGTGACCGCGCTCACCCAGCCGTGGCGCCAATAAAGCCAGCCCCACAGCACACCTGCCGCGCCATGCAGGGCCAGTTCGCGCAAGGCGGTCAGGGCGCCGGGTTCAAGCGCGCTGAAGTAGGCCAATGATCCTAATGGATAGACGACCAGTGCAGTCAGCAGGATTACCGGCCAGGCGAGCGCGCCCCCGCGCAGGCGGGTCATCAGCGCGAGGCACC
>JANLSP010000273.1:0-1501 GCA_031362485.1 Novosphingobium sp. | reverse complement strand
GATCACCACGCCCTGATAGAGAAGGAAGGACGACGATATGCAAAGGGCCCCGATCGGGGCCCTTTGCATATCGTCATGCCGCGGCTCAATGGCCTGCTTTTACTCCGCCCCACTGGCCTGGAATCCGACCGCCGTTGACACTTGAGCTTGGACGCAACCTCCACAGTTCAACGATCGTTCCGCAAACGCATCAACACCAATGCTAGCAGGGCAAAGAGCGCACCGGTCATGAATGTGGCCTGGGGACCGACTGCGGACCACAATATGCCTGCGAGCAGACTGGCGAAAAGCATGGCGATGCCGGAAGCCAGATTGAAAAAGCCAAATCCCGATCCGCGCAGATGTTCTGGAGACGCGTCGGCAACGAGCTTGGCGAGAATGCCTTGCGTCAGGGCCATATGCGCACCCCACAGGGCGATGCCGGCAAAAATGGCCAGCATTCCGTTGCCAAAGGCAAGCAGCATGTCCGCAGCAATCAGGCATGCCAAACCAGCGGCAAGCGGTAACGCTGAATTGGCGCGGTCAGAAATAGCGCCCGCAGGGTAAGCCCCGAGCGAATAAACGAGGTTCATGACGACGAGCACAAGTGGTGTCCACGCGAGCGGCAGTCCTTCGCCATTAGCCCTGAGCACCAGGAAGGATTCGCTGAACCGGGCGAGCGTGAATGCCACCCCGATCATCACGACCGTCCAGAAACTCCGGTCAAACGACTTGAGGTCCACCATCCGCAGCGGCGGTGCCCTGACCTTGCCGGGCGTTCCCTTAACTGCTTCGCCTACACCGAACACTACCAGCAGCACCGAAATGACAGCTGGAATGAGCGCAATCCAGAAGATCGCTCGCATGTCGTCGGCAAGCGCGAACATCAAGACAATGGCCGCGAGGGGGCCAAGAAAGGCGCCAACGGTATCGAGTGCCTGACGCAAACCATAGGCACGGCCGCGGATTTCCAGCGGCGTCACATCGGCAACGAGAGCGTCGCGCGGCGCACCGCGCAGGCCCTTGCCGATCCGGTCCGCAAACCGCGCACCAAGTACCGGTATGGGACCCGTCGCAATCGCAAAGAACGGTTTGGACAGCGCCCCCAGCCCATAACCCAGCAGGATGAGCGGTTTGCGCCGCCCCAGGCGATCGGAGATGTATCCAGAAAAAACCTTGGTGATCGACGCCGCAGATTCGCCGACACCATCGATCAGCCCGACGAGGGCAACGCTTGCGCCCAGCGTCGTGGTCAGGAACACGGGCAGCAGTGCGTGGATGATTTCGGACGAGAGATCCATGAACAGGCTGACGAGCCCGAGTGCCCAGACCGTGCGGGGGACTTTCATCACAGGGGTATCGCTCATGAAGTTGTCCCGTATTTGCCAAAACGGAGAATGAGGGCAGGCAGGAACAGTAGGCTCATGATTGTCGAGGTAACCAGTCCTCCGAGAATCACGAGCGCCATCGGTCCCTGTACTTCGCGGCCGGCCTGGCCGCTCTCAAGGGCCAGCGGCAGCAG
>JANLSP010000232.1:0-6090 GCA_031362485.1 Novosphingobium sp. | reverse complement strand
TGGCGCGGTCGAGGATGGTGCGTCCACCAAGGCGCACGGTTATTCCGGAGATTGTCAGCATGGGCGCGCGCCCTTAACAGCAAGTGGCGCGAAACCCAATGGCATTCGCACACCAACCTGCTACCGCGCGCCGATGGAAATTTTCCGATGATCCCGCGTGAGCATATCGCCACCGCCACCGTGCCCGACGGGCCGGAGCTGCGCCTGCTGCGCCATGGCAGCGATTTCATCATCGCGCTGGAACGCACTGATTTGATGAACACGCGCATGAGTGGCTCGGAAGAAGCGCTGGCAACGATGACTGTGGACCGGCTGGGCGCGCAGAGTGGCCGGCACAAGGACCTGCATATCCTGATCGGCGGCTATGGTATGGGCTTCACCTTGCGCGCGGCGCTCGGCGCGCTGGGCGCGGATGCCAGCCTGACCGTCGCCGAACTGCTGCCGGAAATCATCGAATGGGCGCGCGGGCCGATGGCCGAAGTGACCGCTGGTTGCCTCGACGATCCGCGCGTCGTGCTGGTCCTGGAAGACGTCGCCATGATGATCGCAGGCGCGCGAGGTGCCTATGATGCAATCTTGCTCGATGTTGACAACGGCCCGGAATGGCTGGTTCTGCAGGAGAACGATCTGCTATATTCGCGGCGCGGCCTGCAGAACGCCTGGACCGCGCTGGCGCCAGGCGGAATTCTGGCGGTGTGGTCCGCATTCAGCGATCCGGAGTTCACCAAGGCGCTGCGTCACATCGGGTTTCATGTTGATGAAGTCACCGTGCGGGCCAGAAGCAATGGCAAGGGCGCGCGACATGTGATCTGGTTCGCGCGCAAAGTGCCTAAATAGCCTGCCCTGCCGCCCAGCCGCTGGCCCAGGCCCACTGGAAATTGTAGCCGCCAAGCCAGCCGGTGACATCGACTGCCTCGCCGATGGCATAGAGCCCGGGCACGCGGCGGGCCATCATCGATTGCGAGGAAAGGTCGGCGGTGGCGATGCCGCCGGCAGTCACTTCCGCTTTAGCGAAACCTTCGGTGCCATTGGGCGTGAATTTCCAATCTGCCAGCTGCGCCTCTGCGCTGCGCAGTGTCTTGTCGGTCAGGACCCCGAGTTCACCAGACATCGCCAGCCGCTCCAACAGGGCATCCGCCAGCCGTTCAGGCAGGCAGGCTGCCAGCGCGCGGCGAACTGCAACGCGCGGACTTGCGCGCTTTTCGGCGAGCAGCCAATCGGGCAGCGCATCGGGGAGGAAATTCACGCCAATTGCCGTGCGGTGCTGCCAGTACGAGCTGATCTGCAGCATCGCGGGGCCAGACAGACCCCGGTGGGTGAAAAGCGCCGCCTCGCGAAAGCGCACTTTGTTCCAGCGCACCACAACTTCGGCGGAGACGCCGGCCAACTCGCTGAACAGCGCATCGTCTGCGCCAAGCGTGAACGGCACCAGCGCCGGGCGCGGCTGGACCACCGAAAGGCCGAACTGGCGGGCAATGTCATAGGCGATACCGGTCGCGCCCATCTTGGGGATGGACGGCCCGCCAGTGGCGAGCACCAGCGCGGGGGCCTGGTGTTGCGCGCCATTGAGGTCCACGCGAAATAGCCCGTCGGCATGGCTTATCGCGCGTGCCGCGTGGCCGAACGCAAATGTCACGCCCGCCGCCCGGCATTCGCCCAACAGCAAATCGACGATCTGGCGCGCAGAGCCGTCACAGAACAGCTGACCGAGCGTCTTTACGTGCCAGGCGATGCCGTGGCGTTCGACCAGGGCGATAAAATCCGCCGGAGTATAACGCCCAAGCGCCGACTTGGCGAAATGCGGGTTTTCCGAGAGGAATCGGTCCGCCGCAGTGCCCAGATTGGTGAAATTGCAACGCCCGCCGCCTGAGATCAGGATCTTGGCTCCCGGCGCGTCTGCATGATCAACCAGCAACACGCGCCGCCCGCGCTCGGCGGCGGTCATCGCGCACATCATGCCGGCGGCCCCGGCGCCCAGCACGATGGCGTCGTATGTCACGCGGAAACGATGCTCCGCGCGACTGCTTCGGCGACTTTGATCCCGTCGATGGCAGCGGAGAGTATGCCGCCCGCATAGCCCGCGCCTTCGCCCGCGGGGAACAGGCGCCGGGTATTGAGGCTCTGGAAATCAGGCCCCCGCGTGATCCGCACCGGCGAGGAAGTGCGGGTTTCCACGCCGGTCATCACCACGTCGGGATCGTCATAGCGCGCCAACTTGCGGCCGAACACGGGCAGCGCCTCGCGCATCGCCTCGATCGCATAATCGGGCAGGCACAGCGCGAGGTCGGTCATGGTCACGCCGGGCTTGTAGCTTGGCGTCACCGCGCCCAGAGCAATTGAAGCCTGTCCGGCCAGAAAATCGCCGACCTTCTGCCCTGGCGCGGCATAGGTGCTGCCACCGGCCTGATAGGCGAGGCTTTCCCAGTGACGCTGGAACGCGATGCCGGCAAGCGGACCGCCGGGATAGTCGCGCGCCGGATCGATGGCGACGACGAGGCCCGAATTGGCGTTGAATTCGGCGCGTGAATACTGGCTCATGCCATTGGTGACGACGTGGCCGGGCTCCGATGCGGCGGCGACGACGCGCCCGCCGGGGCACATGCAGAAGCTGTAAACCGTGCGACCGTTGGCGCAGTGGTGTGAGAGGCTGTAGGCGGCGGGGCCGAGGTCCGGGTGGCCGGCGCAAGTGCCAAAACGCGCCTTGTCTATCCAGCCTTGCGGATGCTCGATGCGCACGCCGATGGAAAACGGCTTGGCCTCGATATGGACGCCGCGCGCATGCAGCATCTCGAAGGTGGGGCGTGCGCTGTGGCCGACCGCCAGCACAACGTGGTCCGCCTCAAGGAAGCTGCCGTCTGCTAAATGCAGCCCCCGGATGCGGTGCGCGCCATCCGGCGACCGATCGAGCTCCAGATCATCGACCCGTGTCTGCCAGCGGTATTCGCCGCCCAGTTCCTCGATCTGACGGCGCAGGCTTTCGACCATGGTGACGAGGCGGAAGGTTCCGATATGCGGGTGGGCTTCCCAAAGGATGTCATCAGGCGCGCCGGCGGCGACGAATTCCTCGAGCACCTTACGGCCGAGAAAGCGGGGATCTTTCACCCGGCAATAGAGCTTGCCGTCCGAAAACGTGCCCGCGCCGCCTTCGCCGAACTGGACGTTGGAATCGGGATTGAGCTCGCCTTTGCGCCACAGCGCCCAGGTGTCCTTGGTGCGTTCGCGCACGACCTTGCCGCGATCGAGGATGATCGGGCGGAAACCCATCTGGGCGAGGATAAGCCCGGCGAACAGGCCGCATGGTCCTGCGCCGATGACCACGGGCCTGAGGCCCGACCAGCCTTGCGGCGCGCGCACCGGCGGACGATAGGCCATGTCGGGGGTGGGGCGCAGGTCCTTGTCGCCTGCAAACCGTTCCAGCACTTCGGCTTCGTCAGCCAGATCGATATCGAGCGAGTAGACCAGCACGATGGCGCCGCGCTTTCGCGCATCGTTACCGCGCTTGAACACTGTGAAACTGCGCAAGGCCTCCCGGGCAATACCGAGCCGCGCACAAATGGCGGCGCCAAGCGCGTCCGACTCGTGATCGAGCGGCAGTGACAATCCTGAAAGCCGCAGCATCAGTGCCTCAAAATAACCTGGACCGGCCCTAGCGCATCCGCCCGAGCCGGACGAGTGCTTCGTCCAGCGCGGAGAGAAAG
This sequence comes from Novosphingobium sp., assembly GCA_031362485.1. Taxonomy (GTDB): domain Bacteria; phylum Pseudomonadota; class Alphaproteobacteria; order Sphingomonadales; family Sphingomonadaceae; genus Novosphingobium. Next base: position 2,392 of record JANLSP010000232.1, on the reverse strand, counting down.
CGCGAGCGGTCGGTCTTTGAAAAAGGGGACGGTCCCCCGATCTGTTCGCCAACTGCGCGCAAATCCGCCATGATCGCGCGGGTGGCGATGGCGCCGCCGATCGAACCGCCGGTAAACAGCTTGCCATTGGGCGAAATGACCACGGCGCCAGCTTTCAGGCAGCGGTCGGCGAGCAGTATATCGGCGGTGATGCAGACCACTTGCGGTTCCGCGCGCTCGGCGATCCAGTCGTCGGCGGCATCGAAGCCATCGCTCACTACCACCCGGTCGATGAAGTCGAGCGGCGGAGTGCGTATCGGGCTGTTGCTGACGATGGTCACGCCTGCGCCGTGGCGCTGGGCGACGCGGTAAGTTTCGTCCTTGACCGGGCAGGCATCGGCATCAACCAGGATGCGGATCACCGGCTGCGGTCCGGTTTGCCCCACTTCCCCTTTGGTCCGCCCGGCTTGGAACCGCCCGGCTTGTAACCGCCCGGCTTCGTGCCGCCAGTTTTGTATCCGCCGGGCTTCGCACCGCCATATTTGGGGCCACCTGGTTTATGGCCAGCCGGCCGGGGTTCGTGCGGACGGGCGCTGAGAGACTTGCGGGGCTGGGACTTATCATCGGCGGGCCGCTCGGCAGGAGGGGCAGCAACGCGGACGGTCTGCGGTCGTTCGCTTTGCGGCTTGGCAACGTAAGTCCGGGCGGCAGGCGCTGCATCGCGCTGACGCGCCGCAGCGGCATGCTGTCGCGGTCCTGTGTCATTCCGGCGAGGCTCAGAGTCATGCCGACGCGGCGGCGGGCCTTCGTGGCTCCGCTCGCGGCGGTTTTCGCGCGCGGCCTGGCGCGGCGGGCCATCGACCTGGGTGATCTCCACCCCGTCGTCCTCGTCGCCAGCCGTGCGGCCCACAGCTTCAAGGAAGCGCGCCGCAACGGCTTGGGGCACTTCGAACAGCGTTTCGTTCGCGGTAATGCGGATCGCGCCAATTTCGCTGCGGCTGACATGGCCGCGACGGCACAACAGCGGCAGCACCCAGCGGGCGTCAGCGTTCTGGCTGCGGCCGCAGTTGAGCCGGAACCAGGCGCTGCCCTCGAAGCCGGGGCGGGGTCCGGTTGGGCGCGGAGCGTCGGCGGAAACCAGTTCCTCAGGCTCGGGCATCGCGGCGCGGTGCATGTGAACGAGCGCGGCGGCAATGTCTTCGGGGCTGCGTTTTTCCAGCAGCATCGCGGCTAGCTCGCGGTCCTCATCGTGAATTTCAGCCGGCGCAAGCAGCTTTTCGAGCAGTCGCTCGCTGTCAGCGCGTCGGATTGCCTCGGCGGTAGGCGCTTCGACCCATTCCGCTGCGATTCGTGCGCTGCGAAGCATGCCTTCGACCCGGCGGCGGCGCGGATAGGGGACCAGCAGGATGGCTGTGCCCTTCTTGCCGGCGCGCCCGGTGCGGCCCGAACGGTGCTGCAGCACTTCGGCATCGCGCGGGATCTCGACATGAATCACCAGCGACAGGCTGGGCAAGTCGATTCCGCGCGCGGCCACATCAGTCGCGACGCACACCCGCGCTCGGCGATCACGCAGGGCTTGCAGTGCCTGGTTGCGCTCGCCCTGGCTGTGTTCGCCCGACAGCGCGACAACAGCAAAGCCGCGTTCGGTCAGGCTGGCATGAAGATGGCGGACGTTGTCACGCGTGGCGCAAAACAGCATCGCCGTTTCGGCTTCGTGAAAGCGCAGCAGGTTGACCGCGACGTTTTCGATGTCGGCGGGCGCGATGGCCATCGCCTGATAGCTGATGTCGCCGTGGCCGCGATCCTCGCCCACGGTCGAAATACGCAGGGCATCGCGCTGATAGCGGCGAGCGAGTGCGACGATCTGCCCCGGCATGGTAGCAGAAAACAGCAACGTGCGGCGCTCGGCGGGGGTGGCGTCGAGCAGTTCCTCAAGGTCCTCTCGAAAGCCCATGTCGAGCATTTCGTCGGCCTCGTCGAGCACCACGGCCTTCAGGCCACGCAGTTCCAGTGCCCCGCGTTCGAGATGGTCGCGCAGGCGGCCCGGAGTGCCGACGACGACGTGCGCGCCATGCGCCAGTGCCCGCCTTTCGACCGATGGGTTCATGCCTCCGACGCAAGTCAACACCCGCGCGCCGGTCGCGGCATAGAGCCAGGCCAGTTCGCGGCTGACTTGCATGGCAAGCTCACGCGTCGGCGCGATGATCAGCGCCAGCGGGGCGTTGGTGGGCAGCACCCGGCCGTCTTCGCCCATAATCTGCTGGGCCATGGCGAGGCCAAACGCGACGGTCTTGCCCGAGCCGGTCTGGGCCGAGACGACCATGTCACGCCCCACGGCTTCGGCTTCCAGCACGGCGGCCTGGACGGGCGTCAGCTCGGTATAGCCACGCGTTGCGAGCGCTTCGGAAAGAAG
>JANLSP010000392.1:0-7374 GCA_031362485.1 Novosphingobium sp. | reverse complement strand
AATTTGGCATCGTGCCCGCAACCAACGGTGTCAGCCGCCTGGTTCGCCTGATCGGGCCGCACTGGGCACGCTATATGCTGATGGCGAACATCCCGCTTGATGCCGAGGAAGCCCGCATTGCCGGTCTGGTTCACAAGGTCTATCCCGATGAGACCTTCGAGGACGACGTCATGGCTTTTTGCCGGCACCTCGCCAAGCAGGATGGCGAACTGCTCGGCGCGGCCAAGATCGCGATTGAGCTGGCCCATGACCTCCCCGCGGCGCAAGCCGCATCGGTCGAGCGCCTGGTCAACAGTTCGATCATGACCACCCATCACTACCGCGACCTGATGACTGCCCATGTTGCCAGTATCGGCAAAGGCAAGGGATACTGATTATGTCGGAAGCAGACAATGACACGGCAAAATTCCAGATATTTCGGGCGAAACAAGCGCCCGGGCTGATGGAGGCCGGCTGTATGACCGTGGAACCGTTCACCCCCATCCAGCGCGAGGGCATGGATGGCGCGCTCGCCGCCGGTTACATGGGCGGAGATGAGATCAAGGTGCTCACCGATGTGCCTGGCTTCGGGCTGACTCATGTATGGTTCAAGGAAGGCTACCAGTTGCCGCTGCACAGCCACAACGCCGATTGCATGTATTTCATCATTTCGGGCAGCATTCGTCTCGGCACCGAGGATCTGGGTCCGCGAGATTGCTTCTTCGTGCCCTGCGACGTGCCTTATACCTACAAGATCGGACCTGATGGCGTGGAACTCCTCGAAATCCGCCACGCCAATCACTTCGACTTCGTCAATCATGCCAAAGGGGAGGCCTGGTGGGCCAAGGCCGCCGAGGAAACCGCCGCAAGGCAGGAGGCCTGGAAGACGGCCAAGCGGCCGAGGCTGAATGACTGACCTTCCCGAAGATCTCGTCCGCTATGAAAATCCGGCTCCGGGAGTCGCGCGGGTCGTGCTGGCGCGCGCGGGCAAGCACAATTCGCTCAAACCGGAGCTGATCTTCGCGATCGACGATGCTTTCGCCCGCGCCTTGGCTGACGACAGCGTCAAGGTCGTCATCCTCGCTGCCGATGGCCGCAACTTTTCCGCCGGGCACGACATTGCCGATACGGTCGAGGACTATCAGCGCAAGATGCAGGACATCAGCCCGCGCAAGTCCGGCTGGAGCGGATTTCAGGAACCCGGCGCGCACGGCTGGTATGCCTCGGAAAAGGAAGGCTACCTCGAAAGCGCGCGCCGCATCCGCAATTTCTCCAAGCCGACGCTCTGCGCGGTGCAAGGCAAATGCATTGCCGGCGCGCTGATCTATGCCTGGGTCTGCGACATCATCATTGCCGCGCGCAGTGCGGTGTTTTCTGATCCGGTTGTCGACTTCGGCGTCTCAGGCGTCGAATGGCTGGCACATCCGTGGGAACTGGGCGCGCGCAAGGCCAAGGAGTTCCTGTTTACTTCCGATAGCTGGAGCGCCGAGGAAGCCTGGCGTCTCGGCATGGTCAACCATGTCGTGGAACCAGAAGAGCTGGAGGCGTTCACCCTCGCCATGGCGGAAAAAATCGCGAAAAAGCCCACTTTCGCGCTCAAGTTGGCCAAAGAAGCAGTAAACAAGACGCTCGATATTCAGGGTCAGATGAATGCGATAGATCAGGCGTTTTCGTTGCATCACCTGTGCCACCAGCAGAACTTCCGCCTCTTCGGCTATGGCATGGACACCTCGAACTTGCCCGCGATGGCAAGCGCGCCGAAGAAGGCGGATTAAGTCCCCAGCGAAAACACGCCGCCGGTCGAGCCGAAGCCGCCCTCACCACGCGCGGTTTCGTCCAGCTCATCAACTTCGAGCCAGCTCGCCTTGGTGACCGGAGCGAGCACCAGCTGCGCCACCCGATCCCCGCGCCGGACTTCGAAATCATCGCCCCCATGGTTGATCAGGATCACCTTGAGCTCGCCGCGATAGTCTGAATCGATCGTGCCCGGGGTGTTGGGCACGGTGATGCCGTGCTTGAGCGCGAGCCCTGAGCGCGGGCGCACCTGCACTTCAAAGCCTGCCGGGATTGCCAGAGCCAGCCCAGTCGCAACGGCATGCCGCGCGCCCGGCGCGATCACGACATCCTCGGCTGCAACCACATCCATGCCCGCCGCACCTTCGGTCGCATAGGCAGGCAGCGGCAGGTCCTGACCATGCGGCAGGCGCTTGACGCAGACCGGGATGCTATTTGGCGAGTGCATCGACAATCCTCTCGATCAGCGCTCGGGCGACATCATTCTTGGGCAATTCCGGGAGGCTGTCCACACCTTCGGCCGTGACGATATGGACGACGTTTACATCGCCGCCCATCACGTCCCCGGAAACGTCATTTGCGACAATCCAGTCGACGCCTTTGCGTTTGCGCTTTTCGGTTGCGTGCTGAAGCACATCCTGGGTCTCGGCAGCAAAACCGATCAACAGCCTGGGGCGGTGGCGGCCGGATGCGGTGACCGCGAGAATATCCGGATTTTCGGTCAGACGCAAAGCAGGCGGGGCCGCCCCGCGCTTCTTCATCTTTTCCGACGCCACCTCGCTGACACGCCAGTCGGCAACCGCGGCGACCATGATGCCAACATCAGCGGGCAACGCCTTTTTGACGGCTGCGGCCATTTCGCTCGCGGTTTCGACATCAATCCGGTCTACCCCGCGCGGAGTCGGCAAGTTGACCGGACCCGAAACCATAGTCACCCTCGCGCCTGCGGCGGCGGCTGCGGCGGCAATGGCAAAGCCCTGTTTGCCGGAAGAACGGTTGGCGATATAGCGCACCGGATCAATTGGTTCGTGGGTCGGCCCGGCTGTCACCAACACATGCTTGCCGAACAAAGGCCGATGCTCGGGGTCGCCATCGAAATCAGGCTGACCGGCAAGCGGATCCTCACCCAACTGAATGCCCATTTCCTCAGGAAACGGCTCGGGCGCGGCAGCGTCGCCATGGCGGGAAACCAGATGATTGATCGCCTCGGCATCGGTTGGCGGGGCCGAGCGGGCCCTGCCCTTTTTGGCCAGCAGCGGACCAGCCTTCTTGGGGGCAAATTCGGGAATTTCTTCTTCGGGCAATGGCTCTGCCGGCGGTGCGGCGGAGTCTTCCGGAAGTGGCTCGTCCTCAAGCAGGCTTCGCCGAGCATCGCTGCGGCCGATCAGGCTTGCGGACAGTCCGCCTAAACCGGTGTCTTCGCTCTCCGGCTCCTCAGCGTCAAAGACTGCGGGAAGGATGGCAAGGCCGGGTTCGGGCTGGCCGGCATCGAAGCCCAGCACACGGCCGATCTCCTGCCAGACCGCAAAAGGTTCGGGCAGCCGCCCCGGCCCGAACTCGCCGCAGGCCATTGCGCCCTCGTCAGGTTGCATGACCGACACACCGCTTTCCCTCAGCACTGCAACGTTGCGAACAGTGGCGGCATGCTGCCACATACGCACATTCATTGCCGGCACGGCGAGAACCGGCTTGTCGGTTGCCAGCAGCAGCGTAGTCGCCAGATCGTCGGCGATTCCGGCTGCCATCTTGGCGAGAAGATCAGCGGTTGCGGGGCAAACGACAATCAGGTCAGCTGCGCGGGAAAGCTGGATGTGGCCCATCTCAACCTCGTTCTTGAGGTCCCAAAGGGTCGTATGCACCGGATTTTCGCTGAGCGCGGCGAGAGCCAGCGGCGTGACGAACTTCGCGCCGCCTTCGGTAAGCACGCAAGTTACCTCGCCTTGAGCACCATTTGCGCCCTTGCGGATCAGACGCACCAACTCGCAAGCCTTGTAAGCTGCGATGCCGCCGCCGACGATCAACAGAATGCGTGGCCCAGTCATGGTTTCGCCCATGCTCCCAACAAAGTTACCATGGCCTTACCTGAGCCTTGCCGATCGCCACAAGGACGAAAGCCCCAAGGGTGCAAAGGCGAGACCGGCAAGCAGCGCAGGCGAGACCATGAATCCCCAGTAATAATTATCGCCGCGCCCGGCGATCATAAAGGCCAGACCATAGCCCAGAAAGAGCAGCGTGGCGAAAGTGCCGACGGATGTTCGCCAGCTTGCCCAGCCAAGGATCGCCAGCATTACCAGCGGCCCTGCCAGCCAGTGCGGCAGCGAGCGCAAGTTGCTGGATAAGACGACGTTGGACAACCAGCCTGACAATCCGCGCAGTTCCAGCCAGCTTGGCGACAGCGGATCACTCGGCAGCGCCTGTGCGGCGATGATCCGCAAGTGCACCGCAAGCACTGCAAGGAAAAGCGCCGCCAGCAGCGACCAGGCAGCGCCCTCGCGCCTGTCGCCGCGCCAGAATGCCAAAGCTGCCATCAGCAGTACGAACGGCAGCGAATGTTCGCGAATGGCCAATGCCATGGCCGCGACGAGCAGCGCGGGCCAATATTTGCCCGGTCGGTGCAGACCTAATGATAGTGCAAGCAGCATTCCCGCCCAAAGTTCATGCAGCACGAAGAAATTGCGATTGAGGCCGAGCGAAGCACCGACCAGCAGCAAGGCAGTGGCCAGCAGACGGTAGCGCCGCCCGCCCGGCTCATCGCCAAACCGCCGCCACCAGGCATATCCCACCGCGGCGAGCAGGAGCAGCGATGCAGCAATCAGCCCCGGCTCCTTCAGCCAGGCGTTGAGATAGGCCAGCGTCGGCAGCCGCACAGCAAGTCCGGGCCGCACCGGATAATGCGCCGCGCGGTGTTCATCGGCGATGAAATCGTAGTAATCCTCACCCTTTGCGATGCGAGCTATGGCGCGGTCATACAGCGCCAGATCCTCATCGCGCGCGCGCGTCGGAAGCTCTGCCCTGTCCTTCACCAGAACTTCGAAAGCATTGGTGGTTCGGACTGACGATTTGCCTGAGTTGATCGGCACCAGCGCAGCCGCCACTATCACCAATGTCAGCGCCAGTAGCAGCAACCGCGAAGGAACCGCCGACCAGCTGGCGAAGCGGTTCCAGTCAGGCTGCTGTGCTGCGATCATGGCAGCCAGCCAAATGCATGCAGCGCCCAGAACAGCGCGCCGCCACCTGCCGCCGCCAGCATAGTCCGCCAGGCGCGGCCGGAGCCGCGTTGCCACATCAGTCTGACTTCCGGCAGCGGTGGCTGCGGCGGCGCGCCGCCTTTGGGCGGAAACTGGTCCTCGACCCGGCGGATCAGCGCGGGCAGGCGCAGCAAGGTCTCGCCATCGATGCGCAGCCGGTCGGCAATAGCGGCTTCTGGCCCCAGTTCATCGCGCAGCCAGTCTTTCACGAAAGGCCCGGAAACATCCCACATGTTGATTTCGGGATGCAACTGCGTGGCCAGTCCCTCGACCATAACCATGGTCTTTTGCAACAGCAGCAGATGCGGCTGCGTCTGCATGTCGAAATCTCGCGTGATCGCGAACAGTCCTTCGAGCATCTGGCCGACCGACAGTTCGCTGACCGGCTTGCCGCGCATCGGCTCGCCGACAGCGCGCAGTGCCGTGGCGAATTCCTCCTGGCTATGATAGGCAGGCACATATTGCGCCTCGAAATGGATTTCGGCGACGCGGGCATAGTTGCCGGTGGTTAGCCCGTAGAGGATTTCCGCCAGCCACTGGCGTGCCCGCCGGTCAATCCGCCCCATGATGCCGAAGTCGATGGCGACAATCGTCCCGTCTGATTCGACGAAGAGATTTCCCTGATGCATGTCGGCATGGAAATAGCCGACGCTGATTGCTTGCGTGAGGAAGGCAAGCACCAATCGGCGAGCCAGCCCCGGCAAATCGTGCCCGGCGGCGATCAGTGCCTCGGTATCGGAAATCTTGATACCGTCGATCCAGTCGATGGTCATCACCGAGCCGTTCGTGCGGTCCCAATCGACTCCGGGGACGCGGAAGCCGGGCTGACTGCGCATCTTCTCTGCCAGTTCGGAGGCCGACGCCGCCTCGCGCCGCAGATCTAGCTCGCGCGCAGTCCAGCGGCGGAAATTGGCGATGATGGCGCGTGGGCGCAGGCGGGCAGCTTCTGCGCCAAGCGCTTCGACATGTGCTGCCGCCCATTCGTAGGTTTCGATATCGCGCGCCAGCTTCTCGCGAATGCCGGGCCGCAGAACCTTGACCGCGACCGCCAGGCCCTCGGTCGTAGTCGCCCGGTGGACCTGCGCAATCGACGCCGCGCCGACTGGGACGGGATCGATGTAGGTAAACATCAAATCGAGCGGCTTGCCGAAACTGGCCTCAATCTCGCGGGCAATTGGCGCGAAAGCGACCGGCGGCAGGCTGTCCTGCAAATCGAGCAGATTGCGCGCCGCCTCGACGCCGACCAGATCGGGCCGGGTTGCCAGCGCCTGCCCCAGCTTGATCGCCGCCGGGCCGATGGCTTGGAACGCGCGGCTGTAATCAGGCTGCTTCGGCTGGATCGTGCCAAATCGCGCCAGGCGAAACAGCCGGCGCACCGGCGGCGGGGTGCCATAGGCATCCTCCAGCAGTCGCAGTGCGCCGTGCCGGGCAAGCGTGCGGCCCCAGCGCAGCAGGCGCCACAGATGCGTTGCAGACCCGGTCACGCCGCGTTCAGACCTTCCAGCCGGAATGGATTGCGACCAGACCGCCCAGCAAGGGTTCGACGCGGGTCTGCGAAAAGCCGGCGGCGCGGATCATGCCTTCGAACTCACGCATCTGCGGGAAGCGGCGGATTGATTCGATCAGATAGCGATAAGACTCAGCATCGCCGGCAATTGCCTGGCCCAGTTTGGGCACAAGACGGTGCGAATAGAGATCATAGGCTTCCTTGAATCCCGGCCATTCGGTGGTGGAGAATTCAAGGCAATAGAACCGCCCGCCGTAACGCAGCACGCGGTGCGCTTCGGCCAACGCCTTGTCGATCCGGGTCACGTTCCGGATGCCGAAAGCGATTGTGTAGGCATCGAAGAACCTGGCCGGAAAGCACAGCTGCTCGGCATTCTGGCGCGACCAGACGAGACCATCAAGCCCGCGCTCAATCGCTCGCTCGATACCGACATCGAGCATGTCCTGATTGATGTCCGAAACCGTAACATCCGCGCCCGCTGCAGCGAGGCGGAAGGCGATATCGCCGGTGCCGCCCGCCATATCGAGAATCGCTTCACCTGGCTGCGGTTTGACCCGGCGCACGAAGCGGTCTTTCCACAACCGATGCATGCCGACGGACATGGCATCGTTCATCACGTCATACTTGCGCGCGACGCTCGAAAACACCGCGCCGACCCGCGCGGTCTTTTCCTCGGGGGAGACTTCGTCGTAGCCGAAGGAAACTGTGTCGTTCATCGACAGCGCCTTAGGGGAGTTTCGGGCGCGGGCAAAGGCTGATAGCAGCACGCGATGCCTGAATTACCTGAAGTTGAGACCACCGTTCGCGGGCTTGCGCGCTACCTTGAAGGCGAGCACATCGCCCGCG
>JANLSP010000210.1:0-2706 GCA_031362485.1 Novosphingobium sp. | reverse complement strand
GGTGACGACAATTTGCTCATCGTTGGCGGCCTCATCGCTTGCTGCGTCCTGCGCATAAGCAGGCATGGAGATGGCTAGCAGGCTGACGCTTGCAATGGCAAGGTTACGAATTCTCATGGCCATTTCCCCCAAATTACGACTCGGCAAGCTCATTGACCCGCCTAACCTATCGACTTTAAGCAATCCAATTGGTCTGGCCGATAAGGTGGTCAGCCCCCCGAGTCAAAGCGCATATCCACCCTGAAACGAGAAATTCTCATTTTGAACTAAATTGTGACAATTTTGCCATAGTCGGGGCTCAGGCGACAGGTGCGAGCCCGGCCACTTCTGCAAGAACGCGCGCGGCGTGTTCCTGCCGGCAGATCAGGAGATCGGGCATGTATACATCGGCCTGATTGTAGATCAGCGGTGATCCGTCGATGCGCGAGCAATGCAGGCCGTGGGCCAGGGCCACGGCGACCGGCGCACAGCTGTCCCATTCGTACTGGCCGCCCGAGTGGAGGTAGATATCCGCCTCACCGCGCACGATGGCCATGGCTTTGGCGCCTGCGCTGCCCATCGACACCAGCTCTGCGCCCAGCTTTTGAGCCACTTCGGTCGCCTCACGCGCGGGGCGCGTGCGGCTGACGACCATGCGCAGAGTTTCGGGCGCTGGCGGCACAACGCCGGGAAGGTCAGTGCGCAGAACCTCGCCAAGGCCCGGCAAGCCAACCGCGCCGATCACGGGTTTGCCGTCGATGGCCAGCGCGACGTGGACCGCCCAGTCGGTGCGCGACTCGCCATATTCGCGGGTGCCGTCGACCGGATCGACGATCCACACGCGGCTCTTGGCGAGGCGCTCCGGATTGTCCTTTTCCTCTTCCGACAGCAGCCCGTCTTCAGGGCGCTGCTCGCGCAGGGCATGGACGAGAAACTGGTTTGCCGTCGCATCGCCTGCATTGCCCAGCGCCTTCAGGCTGAGCACACCGGAGGCGCGCACTTCGATCAGCAGTCTGCCGGCAACTTCGGCGAGATGGGCGGCAAGTTCGGCATCGTTCATCAAGCGTCGCCCAGCAATGTGTCGACTATAAGTGTGGCGGCCTCTTCGGCAGTCATGCTCGTGGTGTCGACGCGGATTTCGGGGCTGGCTGGCGCCTCGTAGGGACTGTCGATCCCGGTAAAGTTCTTCAACTGGCCCGAGCGCGCCTTCTTGTAGAGCCCTTTCACATCACGGCTTTCCGCGACCTCCAGCGGCGTATCGATGAATACCTCGATGAATTCGCCCTCGGGCAGCATCGCGCGCACCATGTCGCGGTCGGCCTTGAACGGCGAGATGAAGGCGGTGATCACGATCAGCCCGGCATCGGTCATCAGCTTGGACACTTCGCCCACCCGGCGGATGTTCTCGATGCGGTCGGCCTCGGTGAAACCCAGATCCTTGTTGAGGCCGTGGCGGACATTGTCGCCGTCGAGCAGGAAAGTGTGCCGGTTCATCCGGTGCAGCTTCTTCTCAACCAGATTGGCGATGGTTGACTTGCCCGAGCCGGAAAGCCCGGTGAACCACAGCACGGCGGGCTTCTGGTTCTTGAGCCCGGCATGCGCGCCGCGGCTGATATCGAGCGCCTGCCAGTGGACATTTTGCGCGCGGCGGAGCGAGAAGTTGATCATGCCTGCCGCCACAGTCGAATTGGTCATCTTGTCGATCAGGATGAATCCGCCCAGCGCGCGGTTCTCGGAATAGGGATCAAAGACGATTGCCTTGTCCGTCACGATTTCGGCGACACCGATCGCGTTAAGTTCAAGTGTCTTCGCCGCCATGTGATCCATGGTGTTGACGTTAACTGTATATTTTGGCTCATGGACCGTTGCGGAAACCATCTGCGTGCCAAGCTTGAGCCAATAGGCGCGGCCGACGTGCAGCGGTTCATCGGCCATCCAGACGAGCGTTGTTTCAAACTGGTCGGCGGCTTGAGGCGGGCTGTCTGCCAAAGCTATGACATCGCCGCGCGAGCAATCGACCTCGTCGGCAAAGCAGATGGTGACCGATTCCCCGGCGACGGCTTCGGTCTGCCCGGTGATCAGTTCGAGATACTGCTCGGTGGTGAGGTCTTTTGCGCTCGGCAATTCAGTCGATCCATCCATTGCGGCGATTTTGGCGACTGTCGAGGTCTTGCCCGAAGGCAGCACCCGCACAGCATCGCCAACCTTGACGCTGCCGCTGGCTATCAGCCCGGAAGAGCCGCGAAAATAGAGATTGGGGCGATTGACCCATTGCACCGGCATGCGGAAAGGCCGTTCAGCGTCGCGCGCCGAATTGACTTCGACAGTCTCGAGATGCTCGACCAGGTTCGGGCCGGTGTACCATGGCGTGTTTTCGGAAGGCCCGGTGATGTTATCGCCCTTGAAACCTGAAATCGGCATCGCGGTGAAGCTCTCGATGCCGATGCTCTTGGCGAACTCGGAATAGTCGGCAACGATCTGGTCATAGACCTCCTGGCTGTAGTCAACGAGGTCCATCTTGTTCACCGCGAGCACCAGGTTCTTGATGCCGATCAGGTGACAGAGATATGAGTGGCGGCGGGTCTGGACGAGTACGCCTTTGCGCGCATCGATAAGGATGCAGGCGAGATCGGCGGTCGATGCGCCGGTGACCATGTTGCGGGTATACTGCTCGTGGCCGGGGCAATCGGCGACGATGAATTTGCGCTTCTCGGTGTTGAAGAAGCG
>JANLSP010000126.1:0-1992 GCA_031362485.1 Novosphingobium sp. | reverse complement strand
GCGGCGCCAGCCAGCGGCGGCGGCACATCGGCCTTGCCGCAGCCTGCAAGGGCGAGCGGCAGCAGCATGGCGGCGAAAAGGGCAAGTCTCGGCGAAATTGTAGTGCGCATGGCGGAGCGGTTCATGCTCTGCTAAAGTTCGGTGCGCAAGTGAGGATTCGGTGGCATCAGTGCCTCGGGGGCCTCGGCAGCAGGAGATTAAGCAGGGTGGCAAGCGATAGCGGCAAGAAACGCTGGGGAATGCGGGCAATGGCCGGCATTTTGGCGGCAGCTTTGGTTGCCCCGATGCCTGCGGCGGCGCAGTTTTCGCGCAGCTACAAGTTTCTCGAAGCAGTGCGCAAGAAGAAGGGCGACGAAGTCCAGGACGCGCTCAACGAGCCAGGCTCGCAGATCGTCAACACCCGCGACATAACCAGCGGCGAAACCGCGCTGCACATCGTCACCGCGCGGCGTGACCTGACCTGGATGAGTTTCCTGATTGGTCAGGGCGCCAATGTGAACCTCGCCGATGCGCGCGGCACGACCGCGCTGCAACTTGCCGTCGCGCTCGGTTTTCCAGAGGGGGTGGAGTTGCTGGTCGCGCAGAAAGCGCGCATCGACGCGCCCAACGCGTCGGGCGAAACGCCGCTGATTTCGGCAGTCCACCGCCGCGATATCGCGATGATGCGCATGTTGCTAAAAGCCGGGGCCGATCCCGACCGGGCAGACAACTCCGGTCGGTCGGCGCGTGACTATGCCTTGCTTGGCGGCCGCACCAGCGCGCTGGTTGGAGAGATAGAAAGCAATGCCAAGCCGCGCGGGCAGCGCAGTGGTACAGCGCGATCCTATGGGCCTGCGCTTTGAACAACCAAGATCTTACTCTGGAAGAAATGCGCGCGGCGCTCGCGCCCGATGTTGCCAGGGCCGCAGCATTTGACGGCTGGAGCGAGGCCGCCGTTGCGGATGCTGCACGCCAGCACGGACTGGACGAGAATGCCGCACAGCTGGCTTATGCCGGCGGCGCAATGGCCATGATAAGTGCGTGGATCGGCTCCGTTGATGCGGCGATGCTGGCCAGATTCGGCGACGGTTCGCTACTTGCCCTGCCAATCCGCGAGCGCATCCGCCGGCTGGTCCGCTTCCGACTCGACGAAATTGGCGGGCTCGAGGAATCGTTGCGCCGGGCGCTCGCGATCATGGCGATGCCGCAAAACGCTGCGCAGACCTTGCGTCTCGGCTGGAACAGCGCGGACGCCATGTGGCGGCTCGCGGGTGACACTGCGACCGATTACAACCATTACACCAAGCGAACTATCCTCGCCGGGCTCTATGCCGCGACCCTGGCGATTTTTGTCGGCGATGAAAGCGACGGCAAGGCCGAAACGCTGGCTTTTCTGGGTCGCCGAATCGAGGGCGTGATGCGCTTCGAGAAAGCCAAGGCTCGGCTGCTGCGCCCGGATGCCGAGCATTTCAGTCTGGCGCGGCTGCTCGGACGCCTTCGCTACCCAGCAATCTAAAGCGACTCCAGCATCGCCGATGCACCGTGTTCGGCGTCGGGAGCGTGCGCGCGCAGGATACCGAACAGTTCGCGGCCGGTGCCCGTTGAAGCAGGCGGCGGCGCGGCAGGGGTGCGCCCCGAGAGGTCGGCGGCGGTCTGCAACAGGCCGTCATGCGCGCACAAGCGGATAAGGTCGCCGTCGCGCAGCAGGCCAAGTGCCCCGCTACGCAGCGCCTCGGGGCAAAGGTGGATCGCGGCGGGCACCTTGCCCGATGCGCCCGACATGCGCCCGTCAGTGACCAGCGCAACCTTGTGGCCCCGGTCCTGCAGCACGCCGAGCAGCGGGGTCAGCTTGTGGAGTTCGGGCATGCCATTGGCGCGCGGACCCTGGAATCGCACAACGACGACGACATCCTGGTCAAGCTCGCCGGCCTTGAAAGCCTCCTGCACGGCTTCCTGTGTATCGAACACGCGCGCGGGCGCCTCGACAGTCCAGCGCGATTCATCCACCGCGCT
>JANLSP010000122.1:0-8881 GCA_031362485.1 Novosphingobium sp. | reverse complement strand
CGCCCTTTCGCAGAATTGCGGTCGAAACGCTTAGGCGGGCAGGGCTGCCTTGGCCTGTGCGATCACGGTGCTGAACACGCCGCCTTCGTTCATCGCCAGATCGGCCATTGCCTTGCGGTCCAGCTCGATGCCGGCCAGCTTGGTGCCGTGGATGAACTGCGAATAGGTAAGGCCTTCGGCACGAACCGCAGCGTTGATCCGCTGGATCCACAGCGCGCGGAATGACCGCTTCTTCACCTTGCGATCGCGATAGGCATACTGGCCGGCCTTTTCGACCGCCTGCCGCGCGACGCGGATGGTATTCTTGCGGCGGCCGCGATAGCCCTTGGCCTGCTCGAGAATATTCTTGTGCTTGGCGCGGGTGGTTACACCCCTTTTGACTCTTGCCATAGTTCAGTACTCCGAAAATCTTTTGTTGTCGCATCGCTGAAAGCGGAAAACCGGTTCCCACTTTTCCGCGTGATGCTCGCTCAACCCAGCCCGTAGGGTGCCCACTTCTTGATCACCTTTGCATCAGCATCGGAAATCACGTCGGCGCCGCGGTGCTGGCGGATGTACTTGGCATTATGGCTCATCAGGCGGTGGCGTTTGCCAACGGCCCCGTGCTTGATTTTGCCAGTGGCAGTGAGCTTGAAGCGCTTCTTAACGCCGCTCTTGGTCTTAAGCTTGGGCATTTTCATCTCCTTGGTTGCGACGCGAAGGACCGGCCCTGGCAGCCCTAGATAGCCAGGCAGGCCCCACTTCACGTGTCGGCGAAGCGAGCGCCTCTAGTTGGGGAATGGCCAGATGGCAAGGGTTGAGTCAGCTTAGCGCTTGGCTGCCGCCCGCCCGATTTCACTCAGCTCCTGCGCCAGAAGCAGTTCGGCGTTCTGGCTGTTGCCCAGCAATGCGGCGTGGAGCGCCATCAGACGCGCGATCAGCCGCTCGAGTCGTTTGCCGCGCCAGCGGGCGAGTTGCACGCCGATATCGCGCTTGTCTTTCCAGAAGATGCGCCGCGCTGCCGCTTCCGACTCGATAAGCCGCGCGGCATCGCCGCGCGGGCCGAGCTTGGCCGCAAGTGCGCCCAGCTGCGCCGCGCGGCGCTCGAAGGCCAGCAGCAGCCCGACCGGATTGAGCCCCAGCTCGCGCATGCGGCGAAGCTCGCCGGGGA
Organism: Novosphingobium sp.; assembly: GCA_031362485.1. Lineage (GTDB taxonomy): Bacteria > Pseudomonadota > Alphaproteobacteria > Sphingomonadales > Sphingomonadaceae > Novosphingobium. The sequence continues at coordinate 7,731 of JANLSP010000122.1, read as the reverse complement.
TCTTGCGCACTTCGCCCGCCAGCACGGCGTTGACCAGCGCGGCAAAGCCATCCTCCTCGGTGCTTGCCCCGATGGCGTCTATGTCGGCGGCGGTGACGAGGCGCGGGCTTTCGGGGCCGGCATCGAGATAGAGCGCCAGCTTGGTCACTTCGCTGCGCGCCAGCCGCGTATCGAGTCCGGCAGCCCGCGCAAGGCGCTCGGCAAGATCGTCGCCCATGCGCAGCCCCGCTGCCCCCGCCATATCGCGCACCGCCGAAGCGACTGCGCGGAGTTCGGGCGGGTGGAACATGGCGACCAGCGAATCGGCGCGGGCTTCGAGCAGCTTGGCGGTGCGTGACTTGTCGCTGGCAGCCGAGGCGACGATCAGCACCGGGCAAGGCGCGGCAGCGCCCTCCATCTCGCCGGAGATCATCACTTCGACGGCGGCAAACACATCGTCGCCCGCCGCGCGCACATAGATATGCCGGTCGCCGCCGAACAATGAGGCCGAACGCGCCTCATCGCCCAGCCGGACCGGATCGCGCCTCAGATCTCCGCCTGAAAGCTCGATCCGTTCGCCGACATCGCCGAGAAGTGTGATGATGCGCTCGGCCGCGTCGGCTGCGCCCGCTTCATCAGGCCCGCAGAAATAGAACACCCGCGCCGCCGCCGCTGCCTTGGCGGCAGTTGAGGCGAAATCCCGCTGAGTGGTTTTCACTTCGCCTCGCGCAGCTGCAGCGCGATTGTGGTGACAATCCGGTCCGCAACATCGCGGGACAGGTTTTCCAGCGCGGTGTTTTCCGCCGCGATGGTGGCATATTCGGACGAGACGACGTCAATGCCCGCGTCTGAACCGGCGGTGGCATCGAGCACGATATTGCCATTCTCCAGATCGACCAGCTGATAGCGTGCGCGCAAGGTGCGCCGCTCGCGACCGATGGTATCGTCCGAGAGCAGGCCGAGCCCTTCCAGCTTGTCATCCAGCCGCACATCGAGCCGGTATCGTGTCGCGCCCGTACCCCGGCCGGCCTGCAACCGGTCATTCAGCGCATTGCGCATCAGCCAGCCCGCGCGGCCCTCGATGGGGGGAATGTCGATAGAGGCGAGCCCCTGCGCCACCGCGCCGCTGCCCCCACCCGCATACATCGGCTGAAGCCCGCAAGCGGCGAGCAGGAGGGGCACAAGCAGGGCTGCCAGTTTTTTCATGCAACCAAATTCACCAACCGGTCGGGCACGACGATCACCTTTTTGACTGGTTTGCCTTCAAGCGCACGCTGCACTTTGTCAGAGGCGAGAGCAAGCGCCTCCAACTCTTCCTTGGGCATACCCTTGGCAACCGTGACCGTATCACGCAGCTTGCCCATGACCTGGATCGCCACGGTGACTTCGTCATCGACCAGCATTGCGGGGTCGAAGCTCGGCCATGCCTGATTGGCGATCAATTCCTCATCCGGCCAGCGTTCGTGCAGCGACTCCTCGGCGAGATGCGGCATCATCGGCGCGATCATCAGCCGCAGCTTGTGAATCGCATCCGAGCGGGTGGAAGACAGTGGCGCTTTCTCGATGGCTCCGGTGAGTTCGTAAATCCGCGCGACCGCCTTGTTGAACGATAGCGCCTCGATGTCGGAGGCGACAGCGGCAATGGTCTGGTGCAATTTGCGCTCCAGCGCGATATCATTCTCCGCATCGGCCCCTGCCCCGCCCGCGCCGCTCTGGCCAAACAGCCGCCACAGCCGCTGGACGAAGCGCGCGCAGCCCTCAATCCCGGCTTCGGACCACGGCAGGTCGCGTTCGGGCGGACTGTCGGAGAGCATGAACCAGCGGATCGCATCGGCGCCGTAATTCGCGACGATTTCGTCAGGATCGACGACGTTCTTCTTCGACTTCGACATCTTGATGACGCGGCCGATTTCGACCGGTGCACCGTCCGCCTTAAGGCTTGCCGTCTCGGCCTGCTTGTCGACTTCCGCCGGGCTGAAATAGACCGACTGGCCATTGCCGGGATCGACACGGCTATAGGTCTCGTGCGTCACCATCCCCTGGGTGAACAGGCTGGCGAAGGGCTCCTTGATCTTGATCTTGCCGATCCGCTCCAGCGCGCGCGTCCAGAAGCGTGCATAGAGCAAGTGCAGGATCGCATGTTCGATTCCGCCGATATATTGCTCAACCGGCAGCCAGCGCGCGATTTCGTCCCCATCGAAAGGCTCCGCCGCCGGTTGGCTGGCGAAGCGCAGGAAATACCACGATGAGTTGACGAATGTGTCGAGCGTGTCAGTCTCGCGCTCGGCCTTGCCGCCGCAGCTTGGGCAGTCGACATGCTTCCAGGTCGGATGCCGCACCAGCGGGTTGCCCGGCGTCTGGAAATCGACATCCTCGGGCAGCACCACCGGCAAGTCTGCTTTGGGCACCGGCACAACGCCGCAAGTCTCGCAATGAATGAACGGGATCGGCGTGCCCCAATAGCGCAGGCGGCTGACACCCCAGTCGCGCAGGCGGTATTGGGTTTGCGCCTCGCCCCAGCCTTCATGGCCCGCCTTGGCAATCACTGCCGCCTTGGCCTCGGGCACCGACATCCCGGTCATCCAGCCCGAATTTACCAGGCGGCCCGGCCCGGTATAGGCCTCTTCACCAGCAAATTCGAGCGCCTCGTCATCACCCTCGGCAACCACACGGTGCACCGGCAGGCGGTACTTGCGGGCGAAATCGAGATCGCGTTGGTCGTGCGCCGGACAGCCGAATATCGCGCCGGTGCCATATTCGATCAGCACGAAATTAGCGACAAAGACCGGCAAGTGCCAGTTTGGATCGAGCGGGTGTTCGACCGACAGGCCGGTGTTAAAGCCGAGCTTCTCCGCCGTCTCCAGTTCGGCCGCCGTGGTTCCGCCGCGCTTGCAAGTGGCGATGAATTCTTGCAGCTCTGGCGCGTCTGCGGCCAATGACTGGGCCAGCGGATGGTCAGCCGCTATCGCCACGAAGCTTGCGCCATAAAGCGTGTCGGGCCGCGTAGTGTAGACGTCGATGCCGTCCTGCGTCCCCGCCAGCTTGAACGTGCAACGCAGGCCCTGCGACTTGCCGATCCAGTTTTCCTGCATCGTGCGGACTTTTTCCGGCCAGCCATCGAGCGTGCGCAGCCCTTCGAGCAGCTCGTCGGCAAAGTCGGTGATCTTGAGGAACCACTGGCTCAGCTTGCGCTTTTCCACCAGTGCGCCGCTGCGCCAGCCGCGCCCGTCGATCACCTGTTCGTTGGCCAGCACGGTCATATCGACCGGGTCCCAGTTGACCGCGCTTTCCTTGCGGTAAACCAGCCCGCCCGCATAGAGATCGAGGAACAGCGCCTGTTCGTGGCCGTAATATTCGGGCTCGCAGGTGGAAATCTCGCGGCTCCAGTCGAGCGCGAAGCCAAGTCGCTGCAACTGCGCTTTCATGTTGGCGATGTTCTGACGCGTCCAGCCGCCAGGATGGACGCCCTTTTCCATCGCCGCGTTTTCCGCCGGCATACCGAACGCGTCCCAGCCCATCGGGTGGAGCACTTCAAAGCCCTGCATCCGCTTGTAGCGGGCCAGCACGTCGCCCATCGTGTAGTTGCGGACATGGCCAATGTGGATGCGCCCCGAGGGATAGGGAAACATCTCGAGCACATAGCTGCGCGGCTTGTCGGAACTGTCGTCGGCGCGGAACGTCTGGCGCTCGTCCCAGACGCGCTGCCAGCGCCCGTCGGCAATGGACGGATCGAAGCGCTCGGTCATCGGGACTTAACCGCCGACGGCGTTGCGCCGAAGGTCACGCGCCTTGGTCAGAATGATGTCTTCCAGTCGCTGAACCGTTGCCGCCTGCACCGGGGCGCCGACCCAATCGCCACCTTGCGCGACCTGCCGCGTGGCCGAAACGCGCAGGGCATCAGCGCGCAGATCCTGATCAAGGATAGTCACCGAAACCTTTACCCGTTCACCCGGATTGGCGGGGTTGGCATACCAGTCCGTCACGATCACGCCGCCGGCGCTGTCGGTCTGGAGCATCGGCATGAACGAAAGCGCATCAAGGCTGGCGCGCCAAAGATAGGCGTTGACCCCGATCTGCGAAACGCTGGAGGCCGCGAGCTGCATCTTCGCCCTGCGGTTGCCGCCGCCGCAGCCAGCAAGTGTCAGCGCCAGCATGGCGGCGATTCCTACCTTGATGGGGAGGCTGAAGTGGCGGGTGCCGTTATGCATTGTGGCTGTCATCGTGCTGGTTCCGGGTCATGGTTTAATGTCTCTATAGCCGCCGTTGCCATCGCGGCAAGAGGCTGGCGGCGCAGAGGGGCCACAGGCTATCGTGGCGCTTAATGCGCGCTGAATGTGCTGCGCTGAACTGCAAGAAGGAATTAAGTTCGAGAATCACGCGCAGTCTGGCATGATAAGGCTACATTCAGGTTTTCGCTGGCATCGCCATCGGCAATCAATCAGCCTGCGATTCATGATTCGCGGGTACACAGGGCAAGATCGGGAGCGCGCAATGGCGAGCATCAGTCGCGGCGGAGGCCAGGGGAGCGTGACGGCGGGAGCAATGCTCGCCGGCGCAGTCAGCCTGCTTGCCCTGCCCAGCGCTGTGCTGGCATTTACCAGCGGGTTTGCTACCAAATCCGGGCGGCCGGGTGCGGGGCCGACTTCAAACGCTTTGCCGGCCTCCCGGCTTGCCGCGAGACTGGCACCTTCGCTGCCTGTCCAATCGCTCGGCAAAGGGCAGATGTTCCGCTTCACCCCCGCCGGCAATGCCAACCGGACCAGCCGGTCTGTCACGGTCGCGGTGCGCGTCGATGCTTCGGTGGTTCGCGGCATTCTGGTGCGCGGCGTGTTGCCCCCGGCGAGCCAGCCGGGCACTGCGCCGCTCCAGATTTCGCCGACTGCCTTCAATCTTGGCGTATCGCGCGGTTTTCACAGCTTTGCTCCGGCAATCGTTGCGACCACCGACACCCGCAAGAGCGATACCCCCGATCTCGTCAAATTCTCGCTCGCGCAGACTGCAAGCAACGATCCCGCGCGCTTCAGTCCGCGCATCGTGCTCGATCAAAAGGAAGCGACCGGCCGCGCGCCGCGGACATTCTCGAGCAGCGCAGATCAGGTCGATCTGGGCGGCGCATACCGCCTCGGCCGCAACATCGATGTGACTGCCGGCGTGCGCTATTCGCAGGAGCGTGACCGGCTACGGCCGCTGACCGATGGCAAGAAAGACAGCCAGGCGGTTTATCTTGGAACGCAATTCCGCTTTTGAATTTTAGCATGTGTCGCTAGCTTGGCTGCGGGCGGAGCAGCAAGGCGATTAATCAATGGCGCGTGTGGCAATTGTGACCGGGGGAACCCGCGGTATTGGTGAGGCGATCTGCCTTGCGCTCAAGGACCAGGGATTTGCCGTCGCGGCCAACTATGGCGGCAACGCAGCAAGAGCTCGCGAATTCACCGCGAAAACTGGAATACCTTCTTACCAGTGGGATGTTGGCGACCATCAGGCCTGCCTCGATGGCTGCGCTGAGGTCGAGGCAGCTCTTGGCCCGATCGATGTGCTGGTCAACAACGCCGGCATCACCCGCGACGCGGTGCTCCACAAGATGAGCTTCGACGACTGGAACGAGGTGATGCGCATCAATCTTGGCGGCTGTTTCAACATGGCCAAGGCGACTTTCCCCGGAATGCGTGAGCGCGGCTGGGGCCGGGTGGTCAACATCGGCTCGATCAACGGTCAATCGGGCCAATACGGTCAGGTCAACTATGCCGCCGCAAAATCCGGCATCCATGGCTTTACCAAGGCGCTGGCGCAGGAAGGCGCCAAGTTCGGCGTGACGGTCAATGCCATCGCGCCCGGATATATCGACACCGATATGGTTGCCGCCGTGCCCCCGCCTGTGCTGGAAAAAATCGTTGCCAAGATCCCGGCCGGCCGCTTGGGCCAGGCCAGCGAGATCGCGCGGGGCGTGGCGTTTTTTGCCTCGGAAAATGCCGGGTTCGTGACCGGCTCGACGATGAGCATCAACGGCGGGCAGCATATGTATTGAGGCATCCTCCACCGATGCCCTCACCTTATCACCCCCCGATCAAGCGCTCGGTCGAGATCGCCGGGCACAAGACCTCGATCAGCCTCGAGCCATTGTTCTGGGACCTGCTGAAAGCCGCATCCGCGCGCGAAGGGCTGCCAATCAACGCGCTAGTCGCGCGGATCGATGTCGAGCGCATGGCCGCGCCAAATCCGCCCGGCCTCGCCAGCGCGGTCCGGCTGTGGCTGGCCTCAGAGCTGGGTCAACAGCAGCCCGGCTAAAGCCGCCGCGCCCAGCACTTCCATGACACCGCGCTTGAATCGGAACAGCAGCAACGCTGCTCCCGCGCCGATCACCGCAGCGCGCCAATCGAGGCTGGTCACATCGGGCAAGCCGAACAACGCCGCCTCTGGTCGGGCAAACAGCACATGCGACGCAAACCACAGCGCCAGATTGGCGATCACGCCCACCACCGCCGCCGTGATCGCCGCGAGCCCGGCCTGCAGCGCGGGCACCCGCTCCAGCCGGTCCATCCACGGCGCGGCGGCGAAGATCCACAAAAAGCACGGCGCAAAGGTCACCCAGGTGGTCAGCCCCGCGCCGAGCAGGCCGGAGGCGAGCGGCGACAGCAAGCCGGGATCGCGCCAGGCGGCGAGGAACCCGGTAAATTGCGTGACCATGATCAGCGGGCCGGGCGTCGATTCGGCCAGCCCGAGCCCGTCGGCCATCTCGCCCGCGCTAAGCCAGCCGAAATGCTCCACGGACTGCTGCGCCATATAGGCGAGCACGGCATAAGCGCCGCCGAAGGTCACCACTGCCAGCTTGGAAAAGAACGCGCCAATATCCCATAGCACCGATTCGCGGCCCAATGTGGCCGCGATCAGCACCATCGGCAGCGCCCAGATCGCCAGCCAGATCGGCACGGTGGCCAGCGTCGCTCCTGCCAGTTTGCGCTTGCTTGGCTGATCCGCGGGCGCGGGCGGGGCCTTGTGCGCGCCCAGCCATTCGGGCTTCTTTATCCCCACCGCCGCCCCCGCCAGCGCCGCGAGCAGGATCACCAGCGGAAACGGCGCATTCAGCAAGGCCAGCGCCAGAAACGCCAGCACCGCCAGCACCAGCTTGAACGGCGTGCCCAGCGCGCGCCCCGCCACACGCATCAGCGCCTGCGCAACAATCGCCAGCACCGCTGCCTTGATCCCGAGGAACAGCGCGGCAAACCAGCCCAGCCCCGCCGCCATGACATAGACGAGGCTCAGCCCCAGCATGACCAGCGCGCCGGGAATAACGAACAACATGCCCGCCGCCAGCCCGCCCCTGATCCCGTGCAGCCGCCAGCCGATCCAGGTAGCCAGTTGCTGCGCCTCAGGCCCCGGCAGCAAGTGGCACAGGTTCAGCGCGCGCAGGAAGGCGCCCTGTTCGATCCACTTGCGCTCATCGACCAGCTCATGGCTCATCAGCGCGATCTGGCCAGCCGGCCCGCCGAAACTGAGGAAACCGATGCGGGTGAAGACACGCAGGAGTTCGCGGAATGTGGGCGCAGGCGGAGAGGACGTGTCAGTCATAAAGCGTTCCCGTGAGGAGGCACGGGTGCCCCTCGATCATACGCCGCAACGCTTGGGCGGGAACGCCTGTAACGGGAGGTTGCGCGGGTCCCGTGGGTGGCAAACTAGCCCGGTTATGCCGATCTTGCAAATCGGCCCGAACGCCAAAAGCCCCTCCCCGGCGGTGAGGGGTTGGGGTGGGGTAGC
>JANLSP010000089.1:0-1908 GCA_031362485.1 Novosphingobium sp. | reverse complement strand
GACGTCACGTTCACGGCGTCCGCCCCCGAGGCGGACCACACACCATCCGTTCAGCTGGATATTGGCTGGACCGCAAATTTCAGGGATAGCAAACGTCATGCAACCCTATGGCGGATTCTGGCTGCGCTTCGTCGCCTACATCATCGATGCGGTGATCATGAATATCGCCGGCGGGGTTATCGGGGCCTTTGCGGGGATGGGCATTGGCGTCATGGGCGCGAATAACACCTTTGCGGCAGCCAGCACGATCGGTGCAGGTGCGCTCAGTCTGGCGGTCAACTGGCTCTATAGCGCTATTCTGGAAAGCTCTGTTTGGCAGGGGACCGTTGGCAAGAAGGCGCTGGGCCTGGTGGTGACCGACGAGGCTGGCCAGCGCATCGGCTTCGGCCGCGCGACGGCCCGCTATTTTGCCAAGATCCTTTCATCGCTGATCTTGCTGTTCGGCTTTTTCATGATCGGCTGGACGCAGCGCAAGCAAGGCCTGCACGACATGATCTGTTCAACGCTGGTCTATAAGGCGCGTTCGCCTGAACTGGTCCGCAATACCGCCGAGGTGTTCAGCTAAAGATCCCGCAGCGCCTGCGCAGGCTTCGCCCGCAGCAGCGGCAGCGATCCCGCCAGCGCGAAAGCCAGCACCAGAGCCAGCCCGCCGCCAAGCACGCCGAACACTGTCGGCCAGTCGGGCAGCCAGTCAAATTCGAACAGTTGCACGATCACCAGCCAGGCAATCCCGCTGCCCAGCGCCAGCGCGACCCCGGCCAGCAGCGCGGCCAGCAGGCCGTATTCGCCAAGCTGGAGCAGCAGCAATTGCCTGCGGCTTGCCCCCAGCACGCGCAGGATCACGGTGTCGTAAATCCGGCTGGCGCGCGCGGCGGCAATGGCGCCGAGCAGGACGGCAATGCCCGCAAGCACAGTCACCGACGCTGCCGCGAGGATGGCGACGCTCATCTGGTTGAGCAGTGCGCGGGCTTCGCGCAGCAGCGTGCCCGTCTCAATGACCGAGCTTGACGGAAATGCGCGCACCAGCCGCCGCAGCAGGCCTGCCTTGGGCACGCCATTTGGCACATCGATGGTAACGGCGAGATTGTGCGGCGCATCCGAAATGGCGTTGGGGGAATAGACCAGAATATAGTTGAAGCCCATCGTGTCCCAGTTGATTTGGCGCAGCGAAGCGATCCTGGCGCTGCGCTCCACGCCCAGCAACGAAACGGTAATGCGGTCGCCGATTTTCAGATCCAGCGCATCGGCAAGGCGCTTATCGACCGAGACCAGTGGCTCGCCGGTGTAGCTTTTTGGCCACCATTTGCCCGCTGTGAGCGTGCTGCCCTCGGGTACTGTCTCGGAATAGGTAATCGGCCGTTCGCCGCGCAAGGCCCATGCGTCATCGGGGATTGCTGCGAGATCGGCAGTGCGGGTCATGGCGCCGGGGGGGCCATAGGCGATGATCGCGGCACGCAGCGCGGGCACCGCGCGTATTTCCGAGCCGGGTACAGTCTGATTGACGGCGCTGGTGAACTCGGCAAATTTCGCACGCGGCACATCGAGTACGAAATAGTCGGGCGCCTTGGCGGGAACCTGCCGGGCGATATTTGCTGAAAGGCTGGTTTCCACCGCCGCCAGCAGCACGAATGTCGAAAGCCCGAAACCCAGCGCCGTCACCAGTGCTCCGGTCTGCGATCCGGGGCGATAAAGGTTGCCCAGTGCCATGCGCAGCACGGGATTGTTCGGCCGCGGCAGGCGCGCGGCAAGGCGGTGGATCGCCCAGCCCAGCAGCGCTAGCAGGCCGAGCAAGGCCGCGGTGCCGCCAAGGAAGCCGAGCGTCATCAAGACTTGCGCCGAACTGCTCAGCGCCAGCGCGACAATCGCGGCCAGGCCCAAGCCAACCGGCAGCAACAACGCCTTTGCCGA
>JANLSP010000053.1:0-6401 GCA_031362485.1 Novosphingobium sp. | reverse complement strand
ATGCTGCTCTATTCGTTGCTGCACCTCACCGGCTACGCGGCGCCGACGATGGACGATATCCGCAATTTCCGGCAGCTAGGCAGCCCGTGCGCCGGGCATCCGGAGAACATCCACCTCGAAGGCGCGGAATGCACCACCGGGCCGCTGGGACAGGGCCTGGCGATGGCGGTGGGCATGGCGATGGCAGAGCGACACCTGAATGCGCTTTACGGCGATGCGCTGGTTGATCACCGTACTTTCGTGATCGCGGGCGATGGCTGCTTGATGGAAGGCATCAACCACGAAGCAATCGGCCTTGCCGGGCACAACAAGCTGGGCCGGCTCATCGTGCTATGGGACGATAACCGCATCACCATCGATGGCGCCACAGATCTTTCCACCAGCGAAGACATTCCCGCCCGTTTTGCCGCGACAGGCTGGCACACCGAGGCCTGCGATGGCCACGATCCGGCCGACATTGCCCGTGCGATTGCAGCGGCGATCGCCGATGGGCGCCCCTCGCTGGTCGCCTGCCGCACGGTGATCGGCAAAGGAGCACCTAACAAGCAGGGCAGCCACAGCGTTCACGGCGCGCCGCTGGGTGCAGAAGAGATTGCGGCAACGCGCCTGGCAATCGGTTGGGATTCGGCTCCTTTTGAGGTACCTGCGGATATTCTGGCGGACTGGCGCGGTCTCGGCGCCAAGGGTGCGGCAGCTCGTTCTGATTGGCAACAACGACTCGCAAACGATTTGAAGGCAAAGGAATTCTCGTCCCGCATGGCGGGGGATTTGCCCGCGCTCGCCGGCTGGGACGCCTATCGCAGCAAGCTGGTCGAAGAAATGCCCAACGTTGCCACCCGCAAGTCGAGCGAAAATGCGCTGCAGGTGCTCACTGCTGCTATTCCAGCCATGCTGGGCGGTTCAGCCGACCTAACCGGCTCCAATAACACCAAGACCAGTTCGACCGGTCCATTCAGCGCTGCTGACTACGCCGGGCGCTATGTCTATTACGGCATCCGCGAGTTCGGCATGGCGGCGGCGATGAACGGCATGGCGCTGCATGGCGGGATCATCCCCTATGGCGGCACCTTCCTGGTGTTCTCGGACTACTGCCGCAATGCAATCCGCCTTTCCGCGTTGCAGAAGGCGCAGACGATCTTTGTGCTGACGCATGACAGCATCGGCCTTGGCGAAGACGGGCCAACGCACCAGCCGATCGAACACGTCGCCTCGCTGCGCGCGATCCCTGACCTGTGGGTGTTCCGCCCGGCTGATGCGATGGAAACCGCCGAATGCTGGGACCTGGCGCTGCGCCGGAAGGATGGCCCCTCGGTGCTCGCGCTCTCGCGGCAGAACCTGCCGGCGCTGCGTGATGACGATGACGAGAACCTCTGCCTGCGCGGGGCGTACCGCCTGATTTCTTCGGGAGCCGAACTCAGGGTCGTAATCCTGGCGACAGGGTCGGAAGTGCAAATTGCCGTCAAGATCGCCGAAGCGCTGGAAGCCGAGGACATCGGCGCGGACGTCATCTCGATGCCTTGCTGGGAACTGTTTGAGGCGCAGGACGTCGGCTACCGGGATGCTTTGATTCCCGATGACGTTCTCTTGGTCTCGATTGAAGCTGGCACCACCATGGGCTGGCACAAATATATTGGCCGTGATGGCCTCGCCATCGGTCTCGACACGTTCGGGGCTTCCGCACCGGACAGCGCCTTGTTCAAACATTTCGGCCTCACGGCAGAGGCGATCATTCCGCAAATCAAAGCAAAATTAAGCATCTAGCAGGAGTTATTATCATGGCGACGAAGGTTGCGATCAATGGTTTCGGGCGCATCGGGCGCAATGTGGCTCGCGCCATCATTGAGCGCGCAGACCACGATCTCGAGTTAGTCTCGATCAATGATCTCGCAGACGCCAATTCAAATGCGCAGTTGTTCAAACGCGACTCGGTCCACGGCCCCTTTGCGGGATCGGTTGAAGTTGATGGCAACGATCTGATCATCAATGGCAAACGTATCCATGTAACCGCCGAGCGCGATCCGGCCAGTCTGCCGCACAAGGCGAACGGCGTCGATATCGCGCTTGAATGCACCGGCTTCTTCGCCAGCCGCGCCGGCGGCCAGAAGCACATTGATGCCGGTGCCAGGCGGGTGCTGATCTCGGCCCCGGCCAAGGATATCGACCTGATGGTTGTCTTTGGGGTCAACCACGAGCGCCTGACTGCCGCCCACACCATCGTCTCGAACGCCAGTTGCACCACCAACTGCCTCGCGCCGTTCGCCAAGGTGCTCAACGACGCCATTGGTATCGAGCGCGGGCTGATGACGACAATCCATTCCTATACCAATGACCAGAAGATCCTCGACCAGATTCACGAAGATCCGCGACGTGCCCGCGCTGCGGCCATGTCGATGATCCCGACCACGACCGGCGCCGCGCGCGCGGTCGGCGAAGTGCTGCCCGAACTGAAGGGCAAACTCGATGGCTCGGCGATCCGGGTGCCGACGCCCAATGTGTCGGTGGTTGACCTGACGTTCACGCCGGGGCGCGAAACCTCGGTCGCGGAGGTCAACGCGCTGCTCAAGGCAGCCTCGGAAGGCGCGCTCAAGGGCATCCTGGGATACACCGATGAGCCGCTGGTTTCGATCGACTTCAACCACGATGCGCATTCATCGACCATTGACAGCCTCGAGACCGCAGTGCTCGAAGGCAAGCTGGTCCGTGTGCTCAGCTGGTATGATAACGAGTGGGGCTTCTCCAACCGCATGGTCGACACAGCAGGCGCGATGGGTAAGCTGATCTGAGGCGGGCTTGATGACCAGATTCCGCACACTCGATGATCTGACCGATATCGCAGGCAAGGTCGCGCTGGTCCGAGTTGATCTCAATCTGCCGATGGCGGACGGCGCGGTGACCGATGACACGCGCATTCGCGCGGCATTGCCCACAGTGATCGAGCTGGCGGACAAAGGCGCGAAAGTGCTGCTGCTGGCGCACTTCGGCCGCCCTAAAGGCGAACGCAGCTCAACTCAGTCGCTGTCGATGGTGGTTGGCGCGGTGCAGGCGGTGCTGGGGCGCGAGGTCATGTTTGTGCCCGAGATCGCCGGGCCGGTGGTGGCGCAGTCGATCGGGATCCTGCGGGCGGGCGATATCGCCATTCTCGAGAACACCCGCTTCTGGAAGGGCGAGGAAGCCAACGATCCCGAGTTCGCGCGGGCGATCGCAGCCAATGCCGATTTCTACGTCAACGATGCTTTCTCAGCCGCCCACCGCGCACATGCTACCACCGAGGGTCTCGCACACTTGTTGCCGGCCTATGCGGGCCGCGCGATGCAGGCAGAGCTCGAAGCGCTGGAAAAGGCGCTGGGCGACCCTCAGCGGCCAGTCGCGGCGGTTGTCGGCGGGGCGAAGGTTTCGTCTAAGCTTGATGTGTTGACGCATCTGGTGGGGCAGGTCGATCACCTGATCATCGGCGGCGGCATGGCGAACACCTTCCTGGCCGCCAAGGGCATCGATGTTGGCAAGTCACTTTGCGAGCATGATCTTGCCGCCACCGCGCTTGAAATACTTGGCGCGGCGGAAAAGGCCGGCTGCACGGTGCACTTGCCCTATGATGTGGTGGTGTCGAAGGAATTCGCGGCCAATCCCGCAAGCTTGCGCAGTTGCAATGTCCATGAAGTTTCCGCCGACGAGATGATCCTCGATGTCGGCCCCTCCGCGGTCGAAGCTTTGGCAGACGTCCTCAAGACTTGCCGCACACTGGTTTGGAATGGCCCACTGGGCGCTTTCGAGATGGCACCGTTCGATGGCGCAACAGTGGCGCTGGCGCGCACGGCTGCGGCTCTGACCCGCGAGGGATCGCTGATCTCGGTTGCAGGCGGGGGCGATACGGTCGCAGCGCTCAACCATGCGGGCGTTGCGGGCAATTTCAGTTATGTATCGACCGCCGGCGGCGCATTCCTTGAATGGATGGAAGGGCGCGAATTGCCCGGAGTTGCCGCGCTTGCCATCTGATTTCGGTGTTGCCCAAAAGCAGGAGCATTACGCATGAACACGTCCGAGATGACCGCCAAAATGGCCGCTGGCAATGGCTTCATTGCCGCGCTGGACCAGTCTGGTGGGTCGACCCCCAGGGCGCTTGCGGGCTACGGCGTCGAGGAAAGTGCGTGGAGCACCGAAGAGGAAATGTTCGGCCTGATTCATGCAATGCGGAGCCGGATCATTTCCTCGCCTGCGTTCACCGGCGACAAAGTAATCGGCGCGATCCTGTTCGAGCGAACGATGGACGGCGAGGTTGGCGGCGTGCCGACTCCGGCGGCATTGATCGCAAAGGGCGTGGTGCCCTTCATCAAGATCGACAAGGGGCTGGAGGAAGAGGCAAACGGAGTTCAGATGATGAAGCCGATGCCTGAACTCGATGCTCTGCTGGCAAAGTCGAAGGCGCTGGGGGTTTATGGCACCAAGGAACGTTCGGTGATCAATTCGGCCAATGCCGAGGGGATCGCGGCGATTGTGGCGCAGCAGTTCGAAGTCGGACGGCAGGTGCTTGCGGGAGGATTGATGCCAATCCTCGAACCGGAAGTGAACATCAAGAGCGAAACCCGCGCCGATTGCGACGCACTGCTGCTCAAGTCGATCCTCAAGAACCTTGATGTGATGAGCGACAAGGTCATGCTCAAGCTCAGCCTGCCGGTGCAGCCCGGACTGTTCGATCCTCTGGTCGATCATCCCAAGGTGCTGCGCGTCGTCGCACTGTCGGGTGGTTACAAGCGGCCCGAGGCCTGTGCGGAACTGGCCAAGAATCGCGGCGTAATCGCCAGCTTCAGCCGCGCGCTGCTCGAAGACTTGCGTGCCGGGATGAGCGATGCCGAATTTGACGCCTCATTGGGTGGTGCGATCGACGCAATCTACCAGGGCTCCACCCGGAAGGTTTAACCGAATCCCCCGCCTGCCAGCGCATCAATCGCCGCCTGCAGGATCACCGCCGCCGCCGCCGCGTCGATCCGCTCTGCCCGTTTGGCGCGGCTGATGTCCTGGGCAATCAGTGCCGCTTCGGCGCTGGCGGTCGACAGGCGCTCGTCCCACATCAGGATCGGCAAGCCGAGATCCTCCAGATTGCGCGCAAAGGCGCGGCTTGACTGGGCGCGCGGGCCTTCGCTGCCATCCATGTTGCGTGGCAGGCCGATGACGATGCCCTTGACGCTGCGATCGGCAATGAGGCTGGCCAGCAGCGCCTTGTCTGCGGTGAACTTGCCGCGCGCGAGTGTCTTGCCGGGCGAGGCGAAGCGCCAGCCGGCGTCGCAGAATGCAGTGCCGATGGTTTTTGTCCCCAGGTCGAGCCCAAGCAAAACGCCGCCCGATGGCATGGCGGCGCTCATCACGGCAGCGGTTTCGCACAAAATTGCCAAAGTCATGCGTCCTGAAATCAGCGTGTTGGCTGGGCGGCCAGCGCCGGCCTCAGCGATTGCCAGGCACGGCCTGAACGCAGCGCGTTCCACCAGGTCAGCGGGTTCCAGCTTTCGCTGCCATCGAACGAGAAAGTGACGAATTCTGCGCGCCCGCCGACGCTGGTAAGCGGAACCGGGCCCCCGAGCCCCTTCTCTTCGATCGAGAAGCGGCTGTCGGCGGAATCGTCACGGTTATCACCCATCAGAAAGATGTGGCCCTCGGGCACGCGGATTTCGTCCATCTGGTCACTGGAGCGATCAGCGATGTCGATGATCCGGTACGTTGCGCCGTTGGGTAGGGTTTCCTGTAATATCGGTAGCAAGCAGACATCCTTGCCCGAAGGGTTGCGCGCATAGGCACCGGGATAGACGGCAGCATCGCAGGTCGTGTTTTCGTCTACCTGCAGTTCGAGCGGCGCCTCCACCGACTGGGGCACGGGCTTGCCGTTGAGCACAATCTGGCCATTTACCAACCTGATCCGGTCGCCCGGCAACGCAACGACACGCTTGATCAGGTCTTCGTTGCGGTTCCGTGGCACGACAATGACGATGTCACCATATTCGGGCACGCTGCCCAGAATGCGCCAGGTGCCGCGCGGCAGCAAATGAAACGAAACCGACGACCAGTTCCAGCCATAGGGGTATTTGCTCACCACTAACCGGTCGCCGACCAGCAGATTGGGCATCATCGATTCCGAGGGGATGTAGAACGGCTTGGCGATGAACGAATGGAAGGCCAGAACCGCCAGCAGCATAACTGCCAGACCCCGCAGTTCGCCCAGCCAATCGACCCTTTTGTCTGTTGCGGATTCTTTGTCCGCCTTCGTTTGCTGCGGGGAAGGAAGAGTCTCATCACTCACAACTTGCGCGCCTCGAAAATGACGAATGCCTGCGCCCATGGGTGGTCGTCGGTGAGCGTCAGATGAACCCCCACCTCATGGCCCGGCGGAGTGATCGCTGCAAGCCGCGCTGCGG
>JANLSP010000371.1:0-5063 GCA_031362485.1 Novosphingobium sp. | reverse complement strand
TTTTTTGGATGACCGTCCCCCGGACGGTCATTTTTTCCAAAAAACTGGTCGGGGAAAGAGGATTCGAACCTCCGGCCCCTGCCTCCCGAAGACAGTGCTCTACCAGGCTGAGCTATTCCCCGACCGATCGTCTGTCCGTCCGGATATGACTCCGGGGGACAAGGCAGGAGCGGGCCTATAGTCAGGCAAAGGCGGGGTGGCAAGCGGGCAATCGCCCGGCTAGGATATGGCCATGGCCACAGCCGCACTCGAAGCTGATTCTCCCGCCCAGCCGCATTGGGAGTGGCAATATCTCGATCTCATGCGGCGCATCTGGGAGCACGGCGACGAGCGGGTGGACCGCACCGGCGTGGGAACGCGATCGGTCTTCGGGGCCGAACTGCGCTTCGATCTTTCGGGCGGGGCAATGCCGCTGCTGTCAACCAAACGGGTTTACTGGAAAACGGCGGCGCGCGAATTTCTCTGGTTCCTGACCGGCGAGACTAACATTCGGCCCCTGTGCGCGCAGGGCGTCGAAATCTGGACTGACTGGCCACTTGATCGCTTCCGGCGCGAAACCGGCGAGCAGATCGACCGCGTAGACTTTTCTGCTCGCATCGTCGCGGATGAGGCATTTGCCGCGCGCTGGGGCGACCTTGGCCCGGTTTACGGCAAGCAATGGGTCGATTGGCCGGTTTATGAGCCAGCCAGGGACGGCCTGTTTCACCAGCGTGCGCAAGGCATCAACCAGGTAGCGCAAGTAGTCGAAAGCCTGCGCAGCAATCCCGGCAGCCGCCGCCATATCGTTGAAGGCTGGAATGTCGCGGAGCTGGATACGATGGCTCTGCCGCCCTGCCACAAGACCTACCAGTTCCATGTGGCGGGAAACCGGCTTTCGGCGCTCCTCTATCAACGCAGCTGCGATGTCGCGCTGGGACTGCCGTTCAACCTGTTCGGCGCCGCGCTGTTTGTGCGGTTGCTCGCCCAGCAATGCGATCTGGAGCCGGGCGAGTTGGTCTGGATGGGCGGCGATGTCCATCTTTATCGCAACCATGCTGCGCTGGTTGAGGAACAATTGAGCCGGACACCATCGGGCGAGGCGCGGTTCGAGTTTGTCAGGCGGCCAGCCTCGATTTTCGGCTACCGCTTCGAGGATTTTGACGTCAGTGGATATTTCCCGCAGGGGCATATCCCGGCACCCGTGGCGGTGTGATCCTGCAAAAATTGGGCTTGAAATAATATTACAACATCGTAGAACTTTACATCGCAAGCATTAGCAGAGGCAGGAGAACGTGCATGGCCAGGCGGCCAGCCCAACCGGGTCAGTCAGCCCAAGCCGGTGTCAGCAATTTGCCGGCGCTGTCGCTGCACGTGCCCGAGCCCCGCTTCCGCCCCGGAGACACAGTCGATTACACGGATCTGGCCATATCCAAGGCAGGAACGCAGCTGCGTCCGGACGAGGCCTGCACGCCTGCTGAAACCCATGCTCTGTGCTTTGATCTGGTCCGTGTGCTGGATGACGATCACCGCGCGGTCGGGCCCTGGGATCCCCGTCTCGATCCGGAAACCCTGCGGCGCATGTTGCGCGTCATGGCGCTGACCCGCGCCTTCGACGACCGCATGTTTCGCGGGCAAAGGCAGGGCAAGACCAGCTTCTACATGAAGTGTACCGGCGAAGAAGCGACCTCGGTCGCTGCCGCTTTCGCGCTTGCGGGCGATGACATGGTGTTTCCCAGCTACCGCCAGCAAGGCATACTGCTGGCGCGCAATTATCCGATGACGGAAATGATCAACCAGATCTATTCGAACCGCGCCGACCGACTCAAAGGCCGGCAACTGCCTATCATGTATTCGGCGCGCGACTATAGCTTCTTCACCATCTCGGGGAACCTTGCGACGCAGTGCCCGCAGGCAGTGGGATGGGCAATGGCTTCAGCGATCAAGGGCGATAGCCGGATTGCCACTTGCTACATCGGCGAAGGCTCCAGCGCCGAGGGCGATTTCCACGCCGCAATGACTTTCGCCGCAGTCTTCAACGCGCCGGTGATCATCAATGTGGTCAATAACCAGTATGCCATTTCGAGCTTTTCAGGCTTTGCCGGATCGGAGCGCACGACTTTTGCCGCGCGCGCAATCGGCCACGGCATCGCGGGGCTGCGCGTCGATGGCAATGATGCCCTCGCAGTCTATGCGGCGGTGCAGTGGGCGGCGAACCGCGCGCGCGCGAACATTGGCCCGACCCTGATCGAGCACTTCACCTACCGGGCTGAAGGCCATTCCACCTCCGATGATCCCGGCAACTACCGCTCGGCGCAGGAGCGCGAGGAGTGGCCGCTTGGCGATCCGATCCTGCGGCTGAAGCGCCACCTGATCGGCCAGGGTGAGTGGTCGGTGGAGCAGCAGGAGACAATGGATCGCGAGGTCGCGGCTGAAGTCCGCGCGGCAACCAAGGACGCCGAAAAGAACGGCATACTCGGCCACGGCCTCCACCATCCCTTCCACACTATGTTCGAGGATGTTTACGAGGAACTGCCCTGGCACCTGGAAGAGCAGGCGGAGCAGGCGATGCGCGAGCGGCGGATCAAATGGCCGGATTGGCAGGAATGACCACCGAGGAAACCCCTATCACGCTGCGTGATGCGCCGACGCGGCGGATGACGATGATCGAGGCGATCAACGACGCACTTGCTATCATGCTCGAGCGCGATCCTGACGTGGTGATCTTCGGCGAAGATATCGGCTATTTCGGAGGGGTTTTCCGCGCGACAGCAGGCTTGCAGGAGAAGTTCGGCAAAACCCGCGTATTTGACACGCCGATTAACGAATGCGGCATTATCGGCGTGGCGGTGGGTATGGGGGCCTATGGCTTGCGGCCCGTGCCCGAAATCCAGTTTGCGGACTATATCTACCCCGGTTTCGACCAGCTGGTTTCCGAAGCAGCGCGGCTGCGTTATCGCTCGGCGGGCGAGTTTCATGCGCCGATCACGGTGCGCTCGCCGTATGGCGGCGGCATTTTCGGCGGGCAGACCCACAGCCAGTCGCCAGAGGCGATTTTTACGCATGTCGCAGGGCTGAAGGTTGTGATCCCCGCAACGCCCTATGACGCCAAGGGGCTGCTGATCGCGGCAATCGAGGACGATGACCCGGTGATATTTCTTGAGCCCAAGCGCATTTATAACGGGCCGTTCGATGGCTACTATGACAGTCCGGCGCGGGCCTGGAGTTCGCATCCCGATGGCGAAGTGCCAGAGGGCTATTATTCGATACCTTTGGGCAAGGCGCGCCTTGTCCGCGAAGGCGCGGCGCTGACGGTGCTGGCCTATGGCACCATGATTCATGTAGCCGAGGCGGTGCTGGCCGAAAAAGGCGTCGATGCTGAGATCATCGACTTGCGCACGCTCTTGCCGCTTGACATCGAAGCTATTGAAGCATCAGTGAAAAAGACCGGGCGCTGCATGGTTATACACGAGGCAACGCGCACCTCGGGCTTTGGCGGCGAACTGGCGGCGCTGGTGCAGGAGCGGTGCTTCTATCATCTCGAAGCACCGATAGAGCGCGTCACGGGCTTCGACACGCCCTATCCACACAGCCTTGAATGGGCCTATTTTCCCGGCCCGGTCCGCATTGGCGAGGCTGTCGACCGGCTGCTCGGGGCGGGCTGAGCTAAGTGGGCCGCTATACATTCCGCCTGCCCGACATCGGCGAAGGCATCGCCGAGGCCGAAGTCGTTGCCTGGCATGTCAAGGTTGGCGATGCGATAGCCGAAGACGCGCGTCTCGCGGACGTCATGACCGACAAGGCGACGGTCGAGCTGGAAAGCCCGGTTGCAGGCAAGGTGCTCGAATTGGCCGTCGAGGCAGGAGACCGGTTGGCTATCGGCGCGATGCTCGTGGTGCTGGAGGTTGAGGGGGAAGGTCTTGAAGAGGGCCCTTCGACAAGCTCGGGGCGAGCGGCCAACGTTCTGGACCCGAAACAAAGTCAGCCTTCGCTTAGCCCATCCAGACCCGCTCAGCCTGAGCCTGTCGAAGGCGCCGCAATGCGCGCAAGCAGCGGAAGCAGCGGAAGCAAGGTCCTGGCTTCCCCCGCCGTCCGCGCACGCGCGGCTGCGCTGGGGATCGACCTTGGCCAGGTTCCCGCTGGCAGCAATGGCCGCATCGGACATGGCGAACTCGACGCTTTGCTTGTTCGCCAGCAGCCTGTGGACAAGGTTGAGGAAAAGCCGGCGCAAAAGCCTGTGGAAATTCTCACCGGCGCAAGTGAAACGATCAAGGTGATTGGCCTCAGGCGGCGAATTGCGGAAGCAATGACCGCATCCAAGCGCCACATTCCGCATTTCTCCTACGTCGAGGAATGCGACGTGACTGCGCTGGAGGCGCTGCGCGCTGAACTCAACGAGCAGCGGGGTGACCGGCCCAAACTCACAGTGCTTCCCTTGCTGATCCGTGCAATTTGCCTGACCTTGCCTGATTTTCCGATGATCAACGCCCGGTTTGACGACGCCACAGGCGAAGTGACACGATATGCCTCGGTCCATCTTGGCGTTGCGGCCCAAACCGATGCGGGCCTTGTTGTGCCGGTGGTGCGCGATGCGCAGGGGTTGACCCTGTGGCAGCTGGCGGCGGAGATCGCCCGGCTTGCCGCTGCGGCGCGGGATGGATCGGCCAAGCCGGGTGAACTTTCGGGATCGACGCTCAGCCTGACATCGCTGGGTCCGCTCGGCGGCATTGCAACAACCCCGGTGATCAACCGCCCGGAAGTGGCGATCATCGGCCCCAACCGCATCGTCGAACGGGCGGTGTTCGTGCCTGACGGCCTGGGAGGTGAGCGCATCGAAAAACGCAAGCTGATGAATATCTCGATCAGCTGCGACCACCGTGTGGTCGATGGCTGGGATGCGGCGAGCTTCGTCCAGGCGCTCAAGCGACTGCTCGAAACCCCGGTCTTGCTGCTGGCGGAATGATTTAACTTGTTCCTCTCCATTTTCACGAGGTGCAAATGGGGAGGTGGCAGGCGCGAAGCGACTGACGGAGGGGTCTCGGCGCGTGCGTTCATACCCCTCCGTCTGGCCTTGCGGGCCATCCACC
>JANLSP010000705.1:0-4018 GCA_031362485.1 Novosphingobium sp. | reverse complement strand
TCGTTCGCGACGCGATGTTCGATGCCGAGGTGCCGCAGTTCAGCGGGCATGTGGCATGGCGAGCGCTGGTTGATGCAGCGCTGCTTGGTTCCGACTATGTCGAGAGACGCAACACCAACCATGTCGGGCCCGGGCGCAATTTCGTCACCTATCCCGTTCGCGGCGAGCAATTGGTCAATATCGTGATCCTCACCCGCAGCACTGAGTGGGCCGAAGAGAGCTGGTCCGCCAAAGGGGATATCGCCGAACTGCGCGCGCACTTTTCAGGCTGGTGCCCCCATGTCGAGCGCGCGATCGACGCGATTGATGAAAGCCAGCTCTTTCGCTGGGGCCTGTTCATCCGCAGGCCTCTGGACAGCTGGGTCATAGGGCGCGTCGCACTGCTCGGCGATGCGGCGCACCCGATGTTGCCCTATATGGGTCAGGGTGCGTCCTCTGCAATTGAAGATGGCATCGTGCTGGGCCGCGCCTTTGCGTGCGAAGCCGACCCGGCACAGGCACTCGCGCTCTATGAAGCCAGCCGTATCATTCGCGCTGGTTTCCTGCAGGCCGAATCCAATCTGGGCGGGGACCGTCTGCAGGCGCTGGATCCCTATGTGCTGCGCGACATGCCGGTGCAGAACGAGGATGCGCTGGGGATATTCAGCTATAATCCGGTATCGGTTGAACTAGGGTGACGGTTTCGTCGCCACCAGTGACTGCAAGAACGGATTGCTGACCGGCGGACCCGTTTCGACCACAAAGCCCGCAGCTTCCAATATCCCGCGAAAATCGCATGCGACAAACGCAGGCGAGTAAGGTTCGCAATTGTCGCGGCTGTCATAGTCGATCAGGTAGCGATAGGCGGGTGGCACCTGGTTTTTGTCATTGTTCGGAAACTCATAGATCGAAAATGTCCCACCAGGGCGAAGCACCCGCCAGGTCTCCGCCAGGATCGCCTTCATCGCCGCAACAGGCACTTCGTGGAACAGAATGTAGCTGTGAACCATGTCGAAATGTGCATCGGGAAACCCGTTGTCCTCGGCAAGTCGCTGCGTGAAGTGGACATTCTTTTCGCGTTCGACCGCGCGCATATGGGCATAGCGGATCATCGGCGCACCGACATCCAGTCCCCACACCTCGGCATTTGGAAAAAGGTCCGCCAGGACCGTCGTCGCTTGCCCGATCGAGCAGCCGATATCGAGGATCCGTGCGACCTTGCCATCCGTTGGCTGCGTCGCCTTTTCGGCAAGCTCGATGTGCAACTCATCCTGGTCGTTAACACCTTCGTAGAACACCTTGGTGCCATAATGGAAAACCACGCCGCCCATGGGATCATCGGTATAGCCCCCCGGTTGGCAGTGAATTTCCTGGCGGGTATATTCGGGCACAACGAAATCGGGGTCGATGTGAATTCGCTCGGCGTGCCGGGCAGCGGCGGCATCCATCCGTGCCATCAGGGCTTTGACATCCTGATAAAAGCTCTCACGGGTGCGGCGCCACATCATCTCTTGCTGGCTGCGGACAAAACGCTGCCAGGTCGGTGCGGCCGGGATTTTCGCAAACACCTGTTTGATATCGCCGAGCTTCACCGCTTCGCCTTCTGCCGGCGCGGCAACCGCACCCGCCTCAATCGCCTTGGCAAGCGCGGCTTCTCCATATTCTGCGACCTTGGGAAACAACTCGCGGATCGCCATGAACCGGAAGGAAGTGACGAATTCCAGATAGCTCTCGTCGGCCAGGCGGGTAGGCCGGGGCAAGACTCCGATGTTTCCGCGATCCATGGCTATTCTCCCGTGGTCATTGCTTTGCCGCCAACCGGTCGCCGCACGAAACTGCCAAAAACCCGTTCAACCAGCGCCGCCCGTTCGGTGGCCCGCGCTTCGAGTTCTGCCATATCGGGCATATGCGCCTCGATCGCTTGGCTGACTGGAATGCCCCGTTCTTCGAGCACCTTTTCCAGCACATTCACCCGGTCATGATAGGTCCAGACAGCAGCCGACAATTCGAGCAGCGCTTCGAGCAGATTGTCGATCACGACATTGTCGAAATAGGTCCGGCCAGGGCCGAATATTTCTTCGCCCAAAATCGACGGCACATCCTGGCTGGGCTGATCGTCCATAAGCTCCACACTTATCAGAGCCTGAAGAATGGGGCCACCATTTGTGCCCTGCCAAGGGGAGGCTGACCGACTAACCGTGCAACGAATAGAGCAGCCCTAAACCTTCGCTGCGGCGCGACCGGCCAGCTTGCCGAAAGTGGTAGCCGTCAGCAGCCCGTTGCCTGCCAGATAACCATCTGCACCTGCCCCCGATATGCCGCGCGCAGCGCCGCCGCCGGCAAACAGGTTGGGAAACGGCCTGCCGTCTTCGCGCAGCACACGGGCATTGCGATCGACGACAAGCCCACCTTGCGTATGGAACAATGCACCGGTGACCTTGGCGGCGTAAAATGGAGGAGCAAGCGGTGGCTTGCCATTGAAGTCCCGTCCAAACGGATCCGGGGCCGCGCCCGCCTTCACCGCATCGACCTCGGCGAACGTCGCCCCAAGCGCAATTTGGGAAACGCCAATCCGCCCGGCAAGTTCGGCAACACCATCTCCGCGCACCACGGCCCCTGCGGACTCGGCTTGCTGAAAGTCATCGAATTTCATCATCAGATCATGCAGACGCTGATCAAGGATGCTCCAGGCAACATGCCCGGGTTGGCTGAGGACCTTTACTGCCTGCTCGGAATAGCCCTGCGATTCATCGGAGAAGCGCATGCCGTCTGTGTTCACCTGAAACCCGCCTTCCATGATGAACGGCCACAGGATCGGAATTGCGTGGCCTGCCGCAAGGCCGCCATGCCCTTGATAGGCGTGCATATCGGCAAGCCCCGCGCCGAGATCGCGGCCCCAGGCCATGGCCTCGCCTTTGTTGCCGGGGTGGCCGTGAAACACTGCGTCCTTGAGCTCGGGGATAAATTCGATCACCATATCCCAATTCCCGCCAAAGCCGCAGCAGGCGAGGATCAGCGCGTTGCAGCCGAGCTTCTCACGCAGACCGTCGGGCCGGACAAATTCAACGCCCAGCACACGATCATCGGCACCGACAATGAGCCCCTCAACGCGGGCATTGGTGAGTATATCGACGCCTGCCGAGACGCAGGCGGCCTCCAGCGCGGCCATCAGTTCCGACCCTGTGCGGTTGGGCGAACCATACATCCGCATCGCGCTGTGCCCCGGATAGAGGAAATCATCGAGCAGCGTCAGTGGAACGCCATGCGCATCGCGCAGCCACTGGATCGTCTCTATCGATTCACGCGCCAGATGCAGTGCAATGTCGGGATCTGTCCGCCCTTTGGTCTTCTTCATGATGTCGTCGCAAAACCGTTCCGGGCAATCATCGATCCCAACCGCAGCCTGCTCGGGCGTTCCGCTTGCAGGAATAAGTCCGGTCGACATCGCAGTAGTGCCAGACACCCTGGGATCCCGCTCCAACACCAGCGCATCCACTCCGGCATCCCGCACGGCAAGCGCGGCGGACAAGCCGCACCCCCCGGCCCCGACGATGACAACGGGTGAGGACAAGGCGAAATCCTGGTCGTCTCGGCTTGACCGGATCACTTGGGCCATGATGGCTGCTGACTCCTTCGCCTTGCGCAATTCGCGCTGACTATTGCGCCTCGGCTGCATGATGGCTCGCTCGTCCGCAATTTATCGTCTGACGGACAAAACCAGCCGGCACAATCGCAACTCGCCATACGACGTTGCACTTGACGCTCTCGGAACACGGCGAAGCCAAAGCGATGGAACTAAAACACATTGATACGGCTTTTTGGCGCTACGCAAAAGTGCGCTGGCCAACTGCGCCGGTCCAGTTGAGGTGAAGCTGGCCCCAAAATACGACTACATCATCGTCGGCGCCGGCTCGGCTGGCTGCGTGATGGCCAACCGGCTGAGCGAAGATGGCCGATCGACTGTCCTTCTGATCGAGGCCGGATCCCGTGACTGGTCTCCCTATATCCATGTGCCGGCGGCGATCGTCAAACTGATAGG
>JANLSP010000688.1:0-2613 GCA_031362485.1 Novosphingobium sp. | reverse complement strand
CGCAGCGGCCAGTTGGGCCAGGTCATCGCCTTGTCTGGCGTTTCCGGCGGCTTGGACATGATCTCGATCTGGGTGACCGAGGCTGCACCCTGGCGGATTGATGTGCCGACGCAGTCTGAGCCGGTATCGCCGCCGCCAATCACCACGACATGCTTGCCGGTGGCGGTGAGCGAACCGCGCGGCGCGGCGCGCAGCTCATCGTCGCCGGCGTTGCGCTTGTTCTGCTGGGTGAGGAACTCCATTGCAAGGCGTACACCGGGCAGCTCAGAGCCCGGAATTTCCAGCCAGCGCGCATCTTCCGCGCCGCCGCAAAGCACGACAGCGTCGAAATTCTCCTTCAGACTGGCGACCGACACGGTGACGCCAACTTCGGTCGAGGTGCGGAATTCCACACCCTCGGCCTGCATCTGCACCATGCGGCGGTTGATCAGATGCTTTTCCATCTTGAAATCGGGAATGCCATAACGCAGCAATCCGCCGAGGCGGTCATTCTTCTCGAACAGGGTGACCGAATGGCCCGCGCGGGCAAGCTGCTGCGACGCGGCGAGCCCGGCCGGGCCCGAGCCGACCACGGCAATGCTCTTGCCAGTCCGCTTGCCGGCAACCTGCGGCTTGATCCAGCCGTTTTCCCAGCCTTTGTCGACGATCGCACATTCGATGCTTTTGATCGTGACAGGCTGGTCCTGAATGTTGAGCGTGCAGCTCTCCTCACAGGGCGCGGGGCAGATGCGGCCGGTAAATTCCGGGAAATTGTTGGTTGAATGCAGCGCTTCGAGCGCGTTGAGCCAATCGCTTTCATAAACCAGATGGTTCCAGTCCGGGATCAGATTGTTCACCGGGCAGCCGTTATGGCAATAGGGAATGCCGCAATTCATGCAGCGGCTGGCTTGCGCCTTGAGCTCGCCCTCAGGCGGCGGGACGACGAATTCCTTGTAGTGCTTCACGCGCTCTTCGACCGGGCGGTAGCCACGGTCCTTGCGGTCCAGCTCGAGGAAGCCGGTTTCCTTGCCCATTTTCCTAAACCCTTATTCGGCGGCGACGGAGGCGGCATCGAGGCGCTCTGCCTCGAGTTGCTTTAGCGCCTTGGCATAATCGCGCGGCATGACCTTCACGAACCGGGCGAGCGAACCGGCCCAATCATCGAGCAGCGCACGGGCGCGCTTCGAGCCGGTGTAGAGGTGATGCCGTTCCAGCAGCACGCGCAGCCGTTCGGCATCATGGCGCAGCATGTCACCCATGCCAGCATCGTCGACACCATTGGTGCGCTGCTGCGGCCTGCCGGCACCGTCCTCCTCGTCGCGTTCGGGCGAGATTGGCGTGAGGTCAACCATCGCCTGGTTGCAGAGCTGGGCAAACTGGCCGCTCTCGTCATAGACGTAGGCAACGCCGCCCGACATGCCGGCAGCGAAATTGCGACCCGTGCGGCCCAACACGACAACCGTGCCGCCGGTCATGTATTCACAGCCATGATCGCCGGTGCCTTCGACCACCGCGACAGCACCCGAATTGCGCACCGCGAAGCGCTCCCCGGCAACGCCATTGAAGAACGCTTCGCCAGCAATCGCGCCATAGAGCACGGTGTTGCCGACAATGATGTTTTCCGATGCTTCGCGGCTGACGTGCCCGGGCTGGCGCACGATGACGCGGCCGCCGGAAAGCCCCTTGCCGACATAATCGTTGGCATCGCCAGTCAGATCGAGCGTGACGCCGTGAGCGAGCCATGCGCCGAAGCTCTGCCCGGCAACCCCGGTCAGCGTCACATGGATCGTGTTGTCAGGCAGGCCGGCATGGCCGAAGCGGCGGGCCACTTCGCCCGAAAGCATGGCGCCGACCGTGCGGTTGACGTTGATCACCTTGCGCTCAAGGCGCACCGGCTGACGGTTTTCCAACGCATCGGCCGAGGCTGCGAGCAGTTCGTTGTCCAAAGCGCCTTCAAGGCCGTGATCCTGCGTCCCGCTCCAGCCCAGCGAAGGCCCCTCGCCCAGCGGCGCCTGATAGAGCAGCTTCGACAGGTCGATGCCCTGCGCCTTCCAGTGCGAAACGGCCGCGCGGGAATCGAGCCGGTCGACACGGCCGACCATATCGCCGATGGTGCGGAAGCCCATCGCCGCCATGATGTGACGCAGCTCTTCGGCGACGAAGAAGAAGTAGTTGATCACATGTTCGGGCTGGCCGGTGAAGCGCGCGCGCAGCACCGGGTCCTGTGTCGCAACCCCAACCGGGCAGGTGTTGAGATGGCACTTGCGCATCATGATGCAGCCTGCCGCGATCAGTGGCGCAGTGGCAAAGCCGAACTCGTCGGCGCCGAGCAGCGCGGCAATCGCCACATCTCGGCCTGTGCGGATTCCGCCATCGGCCTGCACCGCGATGCGGCTGCGCAAATTGTTGAGCAGCAACGTTTGCTGGGTTTCGGCGAGGCCGATTTCCCAGGGTGAGCCCGCGTGCGTGAGCGAAGTCAATGGCGAAGCGCCGGTGCCGCCTTCGTAGCCCGAGATCGTCACATGATCGGCACGCGCCTTGGAGACGCCCGCGGCAACCGTACCGACGCCGACTTCGGAGACCAGCTTGACCGAGATCCGCGCCTTCGGATTGACGTTCTTGAGGTCGTGGATC
>JANLSP010000684.1:0-4555 GCA_031362485.1 Novosphingobium sp. | reverse complement strand
TGATGGCGGACGGCAAGCCGCGGCGCCTGTTTGGCGAGGCTGGACTGGTACGCACCCTGGGCGAACTGGTGGGCGATGATGGCGGCGTGCTCTCGCGCAGCCCGCTCGGACAGATGGAAGCGATCGCACTGCTGGTGAAATTGCGCGCGTGCTATGCTGCGGCAAAGCGCGAACCGCCGCCGGCGTTGGAAACCATGCTCGACCTGCTGGTGCCGCCACTGTTGGCAATGACGCATGGCGATGGCTCGCTGGGCAGTTGGCAGGGCGCCTGGGCGATTAGTGCAGAAACTGTGGCCAGTTTGGTCGACGCAAGCGGCGTGCGCACCCGGCCGCTGCGCGAAGTGCGCCAATGGGGCTATCAGCGGATCGCGTCGCAGAAATCCATTCTGCAATTTGACGCCGCGCCGCCGCCGCTGGCGCGCCATGCCCGCTACGGCTGCGCTTCAACCCTGTCTTTCGAATTCAGCCACGCAGGCGAACGCATCATTGTCAACTGTGGCGGCGCGGCCTGTGCAGGCGGTCTGGTTCCGGTCAGGCTCGAGCAGGGTCTGCGCGCCACAGCCGCGCATTCGACGCTGGTGCTCGACGATGCCAATTCAACCGCCGTGCTGCTGGGTGGCGAAATTGGCACCGGGGTCAGCGAAGTCGAAGTCGACCGCCGCTTCATTGAGGCCGACCGGGCTTCGCGATCAACCGGGCTAGGGGCAACCCGGATCGACGCCAGCCACGATGGCTATGGTCTTCGCTATGGCCTCGTTCATCGGCGCATATTGATCCTGCGCGATGATGGCACCGAACTGCGCGGGGAAGACCTGCTGGTACCCAACGGGCGCAAAGGCAAGCGCGGCAAAGTAGCCTATGCCATCCGCTTCCATCTTGGTCCTGATATCGAAGCACGGCTGAGCGCCGATGGCAGGGGCGCTGGACTTGCGCTGGCCGATGGCAGCTACTGGCAGTTCCGCGTCGGCGAAGGTGAAGTGACCATTGAGGACAGCCTTTGGGTCGATGGCCACGCCCGGCCCGTTCCTATCCAGCAATTGGTTATGCAGGGACTGGTTTCGCGCGGCGGGGGGAATTTCTCCTGGCTGCTCAAGAAAATGGGGTGAATTCAAGGTGAGCGAAGTTGTCATCCGCCGGGCGCTGCTTTCGGTGTCCGACAAGAGCGGGCTGGTTGATCTGGGAAAAGTGCTTGCCGCGCGCGGCGTGGAACTGGTCTCGACCGGCGGCACGGCCAAGGCGCTGCGCGAGGCGGGCCTTGCGGTGGTGGACATTTCCGAGCTGACCGGTTTTCCCGAGATGATGGACGGGCGAGTCAAGACCCTGCACCCAAAGGTGCACGGAGGCCTCTTGGCAGTCCGCGATGATCCCGAACATGCCAAAGCCATGGCCGAGCACGCTATCGGCGCGATCGACCTGGTGGTAGTCAACCTCTATCCGTTTCAGGCAACCGTGGCTAAAGGTGCGGGCCGCGATGAAGTGATCGAGAATATCGACATCGGCGGCCCATCGATGGTGCGCAGCTCAGCCAAGAACCATGCCTATGTGGCGATTATCACTGATCCGGCCGACTATGGGGACCTCATCGCCGAACTGGAAGAGACCGGCGGCGCGACGCGGCTGGAGTTTCGCAAGGTGCTGGCGGCCAAGGCCTTTGCCGTCACTGCTGCTTACGACGCGGCGATTGCCGGCTGGTTTGCCGGCACCGATCAGCAATACCATTTTCCACCGCGCCGGGCTGTGGCCAGCAAGCTTGCTGCAACATTGCGCTATGGCGAAAATCCGCATCAGGAAGCCGCGCTTTATCTGCCCGAGTCTTCGGCAATCGGGACTGGCATTCCCCAAGCGCGGCAAGTCCAGGGCAAGGAGCTGTCCTACAACAATTATAATGACGCCAATGCCGCGCTCGAACTGGTGGCGGAATTTGCCGGCCAAGCGCCCGCCATCGTCATCGTCAAGCACGCTAACCCTTGCGGCGTCGCCATCGCGCCGAGCCTGCTCGAAGCCTGGCAGGGAGCGCTCGCCTGCGATGATGTTTCGGCCTTTGGCGGGATAGTAGCCAGCAATGTGTCACTTGATGGGCCGACTGCCGAGGCGATCTGCCAGATTTTCACCGAAGTGGTGGTTGCTCCGGGCGCGGACGATGCCGCGCTTGCCGCTTTCTCACGCAAGAAGAATTTGCGCCTGTTGCTGACCGATGGCCTGCCCGATCCGATGCGTGCGGGCTTGACGCAGATCGTCATTGCGGGAGGGCTGCTCGTGCAGGATCGCGACAATGGCCAGGTCACCCGCGACATGCTCAGGGTCGTCACCAAGCGCCCGCCCACTCCGCAGGAGCTTGAAGACTGCCTGTTCGCCTGGACTGTCGCCAAGCACGTCAAGTCAAACGCCATTGTCTATGCCAAGGACGGGATCACTGCAGGCATCGGGGCAGGCCAGATGAACCGCCGCGATTCGTCGCGCATCGCGGCGATGAAAGCGGCTGAAGCAGCGGAAAAATTCGGCTGGGGAAGCCCTCTCACCCATGGCAGCGCGGTAGCCTCCGATGCGTTCTTCCCATTCGCCGACGGGCTGCTGGCAGCTGCAGAGGCGGGAGCCACTGCGGTGATCCAGCCGGGTGGTTCGATTCGCGATGAGGAAGTAATCGCGGCGGCCGATGAAAAGGGGCTTGCCATGGTATTCACCGGCATGCGCCACTTCCGCCACTGAGGCTTTGTTCGTTTCGTCGCAAGGCCCGCCCCATTCGTCGCGATGAAACATAGGTATGTGTAACGTTCACTGGACGGAAAGCGAATATCTGCAAGTGAGCCGGACACATTCTCCGGCGAATTCGCCGAACTGGAATTTGACTTGTCATGGGCCTTTTCAAACCCGATCTTTTCCGCTCCCTCGCAATCGGCTTCGCATTGGGCGCGGTTATCGTTTTTGTCGCGCTGGGAATCGATCCGAGCCAGGATCTGGCCCGGGGCGTGGCCCCTGCGGCCGAGGCTGCAGCCACGCAGTGATGGGAACGGCGGCCAAGGTGTGATCCGCGCCATTTCCCATCTATCTTTGATTGGCCTGGCGCTGACTGCCACGCCCGGTCTTGCAGCCGAACGCGCCATTCTTGCGCCTGTGCCCACGCGCACGGCAGCTGAGCCAGTCGGACTCAAGACAGCAATATTCGCCGGCGGCTGCTTCTGGGGCGTCGAGGGCGTATTTAGCCATGTTCCGGGCGTCACCAGCGCCGTGTCTGGCTATCACGGCGGCACAGGGATGAAGGCGAATTACGAACAGGTCAGTGCCGGCATCACCGGCCATGCCGAATCAGTGCGCGTGACGTATGATCCCGCTGTCGTGCGCTACGATCAGTTGCTGCGCATTTTCTTCTCGGTGATCGCCGACCCCACTACACTCAACCGCCAAGGCCCCGACGAAGGCGCCCAGTACCGCTCAGCACTGGTGCCGATGAATGCGGAGCAGCAGGCGGTGGCCGCTGCCTACCTCGCCCAGCTTTCTGCCGCGCGGGTGTGGAACGCGCCGATCGTCACCCGGATCGAACGACACCTGCGCTTCTATCCGGCCGAGACATACCATCAGGACTTCATGACCAAAAATCCGCGCCACCCGTATATTCTCGCCTGGGACGTAGCCAAGGTTTCGGCGCTGCGCAGCCTGTTGCCGGTGCATTACAAGGCAAGCTTCACGCCGCGCTAAGCTGCAGCTATGTTGCCCCTATGAGCGGACACGACCATCATGAACATTCTGGCGCCGGGCTGATCAAGGCGGCCCGGCAGGCCCTGACCGAAGCCGGTGAGCAGTGGACCCAAATGCGCGCCGATGTGTTTGATGCGGTGGTGGCCCAAGGCAAGCCCGCTTCAGCCTATGATATCGCCGAAGCCGTTTCCCGGCGGCGCGGCAAGCGCGTGGCAGCAAACAGCGTCTATCGCATCCTCGATCTGTTCGTGCGCAGCAATCTGGCGCGGCGGGTCGAAAGCGCCAATGCCTATGTCGCCAACAGCCACCCCGGCTGCCAGCACGATTGCATCTTCCTGATCTGCGACAGCTGCGGCGTGGCCGTCCATCTTGACGATGAACGGCTGACCGGTGCGCTGATCAATGCCGCGCACGGCGCAGGCTTCGCGCAAATCCGCCCTGTTGTGGAATTGCGCGGGCACTGCGCTGATTGCAGCTAATCAAACTGCGTCAGGCTCAACACATTGCCATCGGGATCGGCGAACCAGGCGACTTTTGCTCCGCCGCCGGGAACAGACCACACGCCGTCCGCATCCTGACCGAAGCCTTCATAGACCTTGAATGTCACGCCCTTGCCGCGCAATTCGGTGACGGCGGCGGCAATATCGGCGACTGCCCAGCCCAGCACGGTGTGGCCCGACGCGTTATGTCCAGGCAGATCGGTGAGGCGCAAATGCATCCCTCCGGCTAATGCGAAAGTCACGGCAAAGTCGTCTTCAGACACCATCGGCAAGCCGAGCGCCCCGGCATAGAACGGTTTGGCAGCCGCCCGGTCGGAGGTCAGAATGAAGCTTACCGGCGCTGCCTGAGCCAAAGCGGACAT
>JANLSP010000646.1:0-4282 GCA_031362485.1 Novosphingobium sp. | reverse complement strand
CTGCTGGAGGATTGAGACGCCCTCGCTCAATACCCCTGCCGCAAATCAACAACCGAATCAAGCCGTTCACCGCGCCGAAACCGGACCAGATTGGCCAGACACCGTTCTGCATTCCTTGGAAACAGAACGGTTTGCGAGCGGCCCGACAAGTGCATCGAAATGTGGCAGTTATCGAGCGCCCATAGCGGGTCGTCCGAGGGCAGCGGCTCGGGGTCGGTGACATCGAGGAAAGCGGCGTGGATGCGTTTTGCCTTCAGCGCGTCCACCAACGCGGCGGAATCGATCACCGCGCCGCGCGCGAAATTGAGGATCGCGGCGCTGTTCTTCATTGCAGCCAGTTCATCCGCTCCGATCATCTTGTCGGTGTCAGCGGTCGAAGGCACGGCAATGATCACCCAATCAAATTCGCCCAGCCGCGCGCGCCATTCGTGCGGCTGAAGCACGCCGGGAGCCGGTTTGCGGCGCACTTCGGTGACCTCCACACCGAAAGGACGCAGCAGCTCACCTGCGCGCGCGCCGATGCCGCCTGCGCCGATGATCAGCGCCTTGCTGCCATGAAGCTCCTGCTTGCCCGGCGAGTCGGTCAGCCACTCGTGCCGCTCCTGCGCGCGGACAACCTCGCGCCAGCCCTTGGCGATGGTCAGCATGCCCATCACGGCATATTCGGCGATGGTGATCGCGTTCATCCCGGCGCCGTTGGTCATCACCGCGCCTCTTTCACGCAGCAGGTCGAGCGGGAAGGATTCGACGCCCGCGCCAAGCGTGTTGAGCCACTTGAGCTTGCCGGCGTGCCGTGCGGCTTCATAGCTGGCCGGAAAATCATAGCTGTCAAACCAGCCGATCTCGGCTTCGGGCGCCAGCGCAAGCAGTTCTTCAGTCGAGGCAAACCAGCGCGGCTCCACCCATTCGGGCAGGCGGGTCTCCAGCATCGGCCGCAGCATGGCGTTGAGCACGGTTATGGTCATTTGCGCAGCGCCTCATCCTCGACAATGGTCTCCCGCAAGGCCTGTTTCAGTCCGCGCGGAAAATCGGTGGCGAACAGATCGTCGATCCGCCAGTCCGCTCCCTCGCGCCGGAAGATGAACCGCGCCTCGCGCCGCTGGCCGATGCCGAGATCGATTGCGGCGGTTATTTCGGCCAAGCCGCCGGGCAGTCGCCGGTATCCCCTTGGTACGGAGGTGAATTTGCGCGGATCCCAGTCCTGGCACAGGCACAACCAGTCGCCGCCATTGAGGCTGTCAACCTCGCCTTCGGGCATGACCTTCTTCCAGCGCGCGATCAGCTGGCGCACTTCGAGCGAAAACAGGGGCCGGTTCCACACCGGTGGCTGCGCTGCCTCAACGGTATAAGGCCGATAGATCGCCGCCAGCTTGCGATTGATCTCAGTCCGGTCATCCGGGCGCGGCGCAGCGGCGAGCAGCAGCGGCATCATCAGGGCAAGCAGGGCTATGCGTTTCATGGCTTGGTCTCCCGGTAACGTTCAAGCATGGGCGGCGCATGGAGGCAATCGGCGAAACTGAATGGTCGCAAGGTGAGCGGCGGAACTTTTGCCGCCGCCGGATGCCGCGGGTTCATCAGCACAACATCGGCTTCCGGCAAGACCCGCGAGGCAATTGCGACGAGGAGCGAGCGCTGTTCCGCAAGCCATTGGTCGACCTCGGCGCGGACTTGCGCATCGTTCCTGCCGACAATCCGCTCGGGCACGTCGTCAACCTCGGTCCAGCCAAGCACATAATCATCGGCAATCCCCGCCAGATCGCGCGGCAAATAGCGTAGCACAACCAGCACGGCGAGCCCGGCCTCCGAGGCGAGACTGACCAGCGGCAAGCCTGAAGACGCATACCGGGAGCCATGCCGCAGCGCGCCCTCGCCATCGAGCGCAACATGAGGTGCCCGGGTAAGGCGCCAGAGCCGCACGTCGCTATCCGCGACCTGACTGGTTGAAGGCGTGCCATGCGACATAGGCCAGAACCGGCAAGCCAATCAGATCGACCAGGGCGATTGTTCGCAACGCTTCCGGAGCGCCGTCCCGCCAGTAAAGCAACAAGAAGCCGACCATACTGATCGCTGTTACTGCCGCCGCCAACCGACGCGTTTCAGGGGCGAATGCCGCCCACAAACATGCGAACAGAACGCCAATGAACATAACCGCCCGGTGCTGGACAAGCAAAAATGGCGTCTCGCCGGGTGCAATGCCGTAAAGCCTGGTCAGCATGGTTGAGCGAAGAGCGGCGAGCCCCGGAAGGAAGTGGATGGCGGCAAGAAATAACCAGGCAATTCTTTCGGGCATTGCGTGATCGTAACCTCCAATCACAGTCTGGCAACCCAAGCGATTGCGGCTCAGGCATGCGCGCCAAGCAGCATCGCCACGCCTGCCAGCACTATGCCCATTCCCGCAAGCTCGTAGCGCGCCATTGTCTTTCCGGTCAGCCGGCCCGAAAGCAGCGCAACCATCGGCAGCTCGATCAGTCCCAGTGTGCGCACGTTGGCCGCCGCAGTCAGCGCAAATGCAAAAAACCAGAACGCCGATGACAGGGCACCGGTGAAACCCGCACCGATGCTGCCGCGCCATTCGCGCAACGAACCGGTGAAGGCCGCGCGGTCGCGCAAGGCCAGCCACAGGCCGAGCAGCACAGTCTGGATCGACATCGAGACGACCAGAACCGCCAGCGAGCGGAGAATGAAACTGCCCTCCGCCAGCTCGTTTATGCCCCCGCGAAAGGCGATTGCGGAAAGGCCGAACAGGCCGCCCGCCGCCACGCCGCCGGCGATCATGGTGCCCTCACCGATCAGGCGGCCATATTCACCCGGCTTGACGGATGAAATTACCACGCCGGCCGTGACGATCGCAATTGCAGCCCAGGCAAGCGGTGGCAGACGGTCGCCCAGCAATATCGCGCCAAGCAGCGCAACGATCACCGGCTCGGTCTTGATATAGGCATAGGCGACGCCAAACGCGCGGCGATGCATCACCACCAGCATCAGTGCAGTTCCTGCGATCTGGCAGACCGCGCCGAGCATTGTCCACAGCAGCGCGACGCCCCCGAACTGCGGCAGTCCCGCGCTTTCGATCAGCAACACTCCAGCCAGAAACACTACGGCGAACGGCAGGCCATAGATAAAGCGGACCTGCGTTGCCCCCAGCGTGCCGATCTTGCTGGTAAGACCGGCCTGGGCACCGTTGCGCAAGACCTGCGCGGCTGCGCCAATCAGCGTCAGCGGGATCCACAGCAGGCTTGTATCCACCGTGCGTCAGAACCCCAAAAAGCGGACGGCAGTATCAACCGGAATGCGGGTGCGCTGATAGGTGTTACAGATGGCATCGGGGTCGGCATGGCCGATCGCCATGCCGCAGAAGAAGATGTGGGTCTCGTCCGAGACGCCGACGAATTCCTTGATCAGCTTGCCGTGGAGCGCCATGAATTCCTGCGGGCAGCTGTCGAGCCCCTCGCCGCGCAGCAGCAGCATCACGGTCTGCAGCCACATGCCGACATCCGACCACTGCGGCGGCCCCATCACGCGCGGCATATAGCACATCAGCACCACCGGCGCGCCGAAGCTGACAAAATTCTGCCGCACGACATCGGCGCGGGCGGCCTTGTCGGCCGCATCGATCCCTTCCGCAGCCGCGCGAGCCGCGCCGATTTCTTTGAGGCGCCGCGGGTATTCGGCGGGAACGTCCACCGGCGTGATGGCATATTCCTCAGGCTGCTGGAACGGTGCAGCGAGCATCTTCGCCTGCAATTCGCGCAA
The DNA here is from genome assembly GCA_031362485.1 of Novosphingobium sp. Classification (GTDB taxonomy): domain Bacteria; phylum Pseudomonadota; class Alphaproteobacteria; order Sphingomonadales; family Sphingomonadaceae; genus Novosphingobium. Next base: position 529 of record JANLSP010000646.1, on the reverse strand, counting down.
GGGCTCGCCGGTCAGGATGGTGGCTTCCCACGGCTGATAATTGCAGCCTGAAGGCGCCATCTGCGCCGCCTCGATCACCCGGCGCAGCGCCGCCGGATCCACCGGCGTGTCAAGAAACGCACGCACCAAACGGCGGCTGGCAACGGCTTCGGCAACGTTCATTTTGTTTCCTCTTCAAACAACCCCGCCAGCTGCTCGATCATCGTGCCGGCAAGCTGCTCGACATCCATGATCGTCACCGCGCGGCGATAGTAGCGCGTAACATCGTGACCGATGCCGATGGCCACCAATTGCACCGGCGACTGGCGCTCGATCCAGTCGATCACCTTGCGCAAATGGCCTTCGAGATAGCCCGCGCTGTTCACGCTCAGCGTCGAATCGTCGACCGGCGCGCCGTCCGAAATGACCATCAGGATGCGGCGATCCTCGGGCCGCGCCAGCAGCCGCGCATGGGCCCACAGCAGCGCCTCGCCGTCGATATTTTCCTTGAGCAGGCCTTCACGCATCATCAGGCCGAGGTTGCGGCGGG
>JANLSP010000609.1:0-2785 GCA_031362485.1 Novosphingobium sp. | reverse complement strand
CGTCAGTCCTTCAATTTGCGTGCCGAACATTGTGTTCGTGCTTCAAGTCCGGAACCGCACCAACTGGCCAATTACCAGCTGCGACCGCTGCTTCACCGGAGTGCAGGGTCCATTGCGAAGGCGCGCCCTTGGCGGCAGCGCGGCGGAAAGTCAATCGGATTCGGGCTTTCGCTTGAGCGCCGAGAGCACGCCGCGAAAGGTGCGCACTTCAAGGTGGTTCCAGCCCGGCTTGGTCAGGAGGCTGCGCAAGGTGAGACGGGTGGTATCGGCGCGGGCGTTGGGGAAATAGTAGCCGCGCGGCTCCAGCATCGCTTCAAGCTGGGCAATCATGCCATCCAGTTCTGCCTGCGGGGCCGGGGGGAGCTGCTCTTCTGCTGTCGGCTGGGCCAATGCCGACTCTGGGCCGACATGCTTCGACCACTCATAGGCGCACAGGATCACCGCCTGGGCGAGATTGAGCGAGGCAAATTCCGGGTTGATCGGCACGGTGATGCTCGCGCGGGCGAGGGCGACGTCCTCGGATTCCAGGCCGGAGCGTTCGGGTCCGAACACCAGTGCCGAGCGGCCCGGTTCGCGGTGGATTGCCAGGGCCGCCTGTTCGGGCGTGAGCACGGGCTTGGTCACCCCCCGCTTGCGCACGGTGGTGGCATAGACATGGGCGCAATCGGCGACGGCTTCGGCCAGTGTTTCAAACAACTGCGCATGTTGCAGCACCACATTGGCTCCCGCCGCCGCCGGGCCGGCGCTGGGATTGGGCCAGCCATCGCGCGGGGCGACGAGGCGGATCTCGGTCAACCCAAAATTGAGCATGGCGCGCGCCGCCTTGCCGATATTCTCGCCGAGCTGGGGGCGGACGAGGACGATGACTGGCTGGCTTGTCCGGGGCACCGGCGAGGTATCCGCCGTCCCGCTGACCCGCGAAACCGGCGCCCGGCTGGACAATTGCATTGCCAGCCCTTCGTCCCCGGCAATCAGCGCCTCGCGCTTGGCGCGCGACCAGCCCTTGAGGCGGCGTTCGGCAGCAAAGGCGGCATCGCGGTCGGCGAAAGGCGCGGACCAGGCGAGTTCGACCGGCAGGCGCTTGGCGGTATATTCGTCGCGCGAGCCGCCGCGGTGCTGGGCCAGGGCGAGGTCGAGGTCGTCGGTGTGGCCGACATAATATGAGCTGTCGGCGCAGCGGAGCATGTAGGCGAGGAAGGGCGGGGGGCCCGGTTGTGATTCTCCCTCTTGCTCTCCCTTATCCGTTCGTCCCGAGCGAAGTCGAGGGATCCGGCCGAGCGAAGCCGAGGCCCTCTCTTTGGGTGGAATTGCGTAATAGGAGAGCTTTTCCCAATCTCGTGCAATCAAGGCTTCTTTCTTAGCCCGAGACCATTTCTTGATCTTGCGTTCGTTTTCAAGAGCTTCAATTCGTGTCTGATACTCATCTACCCAAACAACTTCCACAGGCCTACGGTCATGGGTGTATCCCAGAAATGTGCCGTGATGATGCTGAGCGACCCGGCGTTCAAGATCATCCGTATGGCCGGTATAATAGCTGTCGTCGGCGCAGCGCAGGATGTAGGTCCAGAAGGCCATTGTCGCGCCTAGAAATGCCTCGGCTTCGCTCGGCCAAGTCCCTCGACTTCGCTCGGGACGAACGGGGACAGGTTGTTTCTATGAATTACCAACATCCCTGACCGTGCTCGCAAATTCCTCGAAATCCTTCGCCTCGCCAAAGTCCCGGTACACGCTGGCAAAGCGGATATAGGCAACCGAATCGAGTTGTCGCAGCCCTTCCATCACCATTTCGCCGATCACCTTGGAGGCGACTTCAGCCTCGCCCAGCGTCTCGATCTGGCGCTGGATGCCCGAGACCAGCTGATCGAGCCGTTCCTGCGATATACCGCGTTTGCGGCAGGCCAGCGCGACCGATTGGTCGATCTTGGCGCGGTCGAAAGTCTCCCGGCTCTCATCGCTTTTGACCACGATGATATCGCGCAATTGCACCCGCTCAAAGGTGGTGAAGCGCGCGCCGCAGCTTTCGCACTGCCTTCTGCGGCGGATCGCAGTGTTGTCTTCGGTCGGGCGCGAGTCTTTGACCTGGCTGTCGTCATGCGCGCAAAAGGGGCAGCGCAAGGCTTACATTCCCTGATAGATGGGAAAGCGGGCGCACAGTTCCTCGACGCGGGCGGCCACCGAGGCCTCAACCTGCGCGTCGCCCTCCTCGCCGTTCTTGCGCAGCCCTTCGACAACTTCGGCGATCAGGCCGCCAATCGTGCGGAATTCCTCGGCGCCAAAACCGCGGGTGGTGCCCGCCGGGGTGCCCAGACGAATGCCCGAGGTGACGAAGGGCGAGCGCTTGTCGTTCGGAATGCCGTTCTTGTTGCAGGTAATCGAGGCGCGATCGAGGCCCTTTTCGGCGGCCTTGCCGGTGATTTCCTTGGCGGAAAGATCGACCAGCATCAGGTGGTTGTCGGTCCCGCCCGAGACGATAGCGAGGCCGTGTTCCTGCAGGCTCGCTGCCAGCACCTTGGCGTTCTCCGCGACAGCGCGCGCATAGGCCTTGAATTCGGGCTGGAGCGCTTCGGCGAAAGCGACCGCCTTGCCTGCGATGATATGCATCAAGGGGCCGCCCTGCAGCCCCGGGAAAATCGCCGAGTTGATCTTCTTGGCGATATCCTCGTCATTCGTCAGGATGATGCCCGAACGCGGACCGCGCAGGCTCTTGTGGGTCGTCGTGGTGGTGACATGGGCGTGGGGCACGGGCGAGGGGTGGACACCGCCGGCGACCAGGCCCGAGAAGTGC
>JANLSP010000524.1:0-4851 GCA_031362485.1 Novosphingobium sp. | reverse complement strand
TACAGCTATGTCAAGGCGATCAACCGGGCGACGGCAAAGGATCTCGCCCGCCGACCGCGCCATGCATTGACGCTCTCGGCGGACTGGCAGACTCCGCTACATGGCCTCACGCTGGGCGCCGATTTGCGCATTCTTTCGCATTCGTTCGATGATGCCGGCAACACCCGGCGTCTGGAAGGCCATGCACTGGTCACACTGCGCGCGAGCATGCCGGTGACGGATTCGATCGAATTGTTCGGGCGGATCGAGAATGTGGGCGACAAGCGTTATCAGACCACCGCCGGCTATGGCACGCTGGGGCGCAGTGCCTACATCGGCGCGAGGGCGCGGTTCTGATGAAGCGCTGGGCGCTCGCGGGTCTGGTGGCCCTTGCCGCCTGCACGCGCGCGCCCGAAGCGCCGAGCCAGAACCTAAGACTGGTCAGCCTCAACCCATGCAGCGATGCAGTGCTCGCCGAAGTGGCTGATCCCGCACAGATTGCTGCCCTGTCGCACTATAGCCGCGACCCCGCCGCGAGTTCGATGGATCTGGAACTCGCGCGGCGCTTGCCCTCGACCACCGGCTCGGTCGAGGAACTGGCGGCGCTGCGGCCCGATCTGGTCATTGCCGATCCTTATCTGCCTGTGGCCACTGCCTCGGCGCTGGCCGACCTCGGCATCCCGGTCGCGCGGCTGCCGATTGCCACATCGGTGGCTGAAAGCCGTGAGCAAGTGCGCACAATCGCCCGCCTTGCCGGCCAGGGTCCCCGCGGCGAAGCGCTGGTGGCGCGGATTGATGCTGCGCTCCTTCGCGCCGCGCCGCAGACGGGGCAACGGCCCGTATCGGCAGTCGTCTGGCAATCGGGAGGGATTGTGCCGGGCGACGGCACGCTTGTTGCCGAACTGCTGCGCCGAACCGGATTTGGCAGCCTCAGCGCCGCCAGAGGCATGCGTCAGGCCGACTATCTGCCACTCGAAGTGATGCTCAGCGATCCGCCGCAAGTGATCCTCGCCGCCGGCAATGCCGGTGCGCAGGAAGACCGCCTGCTGGCCCATCCCGCACTTGCTGCGCTGAAGCACACGCGCCGCGAGCGGTTCGAGCCTTCGCTGTTGTGGTGCGGCGGGCCGACAATCGTGCGCGCGGTGGAACGGCTGGCCGAAGTGCGAAAGGCGGTGTCATGACCCGGCTTGTCGGCGCCCTTTTCGCCGCGCTCATCATCGCGGTGCCGCTCAGTCTCCTCGCAGGCCGGGTGTGGATCGATCCTTTTGCGGCGCAGACCGCCAATGCCACAATCATTCTTCTCGAACTGCGACTGCCGCGCGCCTTGCTGGCACTGATTGTGGGCGCGGGGCTTGGCGCCGCGGGAGCGACTATGCAGGGCTACCTTCGCAATCCGCTCGCTGATCCGGGCCTGTTCGGCATTGCGCCGGGCGCGGCGCTGGGGGCGGTGCTCAGTCTGTGGCTGGGCGCGGCATCGGTCTGGGCGCTGCCGCTGTTTGCGTTGATCGGAGCGGGCGGGGCGATGGCCTTGCTGTCATTGATTGCCGGGCGAGACGGCGGGGTGGCGCTGTTCACGCTGGCAGGCATGATGATCGCGAGCCTTGCCGGCGCGCTGATGAGCCTTGCGATCAGTCTTGCGCCGACGCCTTTTGCCATGAGCGAGATTGTCACCTGGCTGATGGGCGCATTGGCGGACCGCAGTTGGCGCGAAGTCTGGATTGCTGCGCCGCTTATTCTTGCCGGCCTCACCTTTTTGGCGAAAACGCGGCGCAGTCTCGATGCGCTGACACTGGGCGAAAAGGCCGCGCGTTCGCTCGGCGTTGAAACGCGGCGGCTGCAATGGCTGATCATCGCCGGCATAGGTCTCACCGTAGGGGCGGGGGTTGCGGTGGCAGGGATCATCGGCTTCGTCGGGTTGATGGTGCCGCATCTGGTGCGCCCGTTCACTGATCGGCGGCCATCGAGCCTGCTGCTCCCCAGCGCGCTGGCGGGCGCACTGCTGCTGCTGGTGGCGGACTGCCTGTGCCGAGTGATGCCGCTGGCGGGGGGCGAGTTGCGGCTTGGCATCGCGCTCAGCCTGCTCGGTGCGCCCTTCTTCCTGCACTTGCTGCTGCGTATGCGCAAAGGCTACGCATGATGTTGGTCGCAACAGACCTTGTGCTTGCCGGGCGACTTTCGGGCATTACCGCAAATCTTCGCCCCGCTGAGATCACCGCGATCTGCGGACCAAACGGCGCGGGCAAATCGAGCTTGCTCACCTGCCTTGCCGGGCTGCTGGCGCCACAGGCCGGATCGGTCACACTAGCCGGCGCGCCGCTGCTTGCCATGGACTCGCGCGTGCGGGCACAGGCGATCGGCTTCTTGCCGCAGACGCCTGAAATTGCCTGGGACGTTAGCGTCGAAGTGCTCGTTTCGCTTGGCCGCCTGCCGTGGCCGCGCGATGTCAATGGCGGAATCGAGGCGGCACTTGCGGCAATGGACCTCGCACTTCTGCGCCATCGCCCGGTCTCGCGCCTTTCGGGCGGCGAGCGGGCGCGGGCGCTGATGGCGCGGGTGCTGGCGGGAGAGCCGCAGTGGCTGCTGGCCGACGAGCCGCTGGCCAATCTCGACCTTGCCCATACCGCGGCACTGGTCCGCGCCTTGCGCAAGGAGGCGCAGGCCGGGCGCGGCGTGGTGCTGGTGCTGCATGATCTGGCGCAGGCGATGAACCATGCCGACCGGGTGCTCGTGCTCGATTCCGGTCGGTTGGTCGCCGATGGCCCGCCCGCCCAGGCGCTCTCCAGCGAGGCAATCGCCGCCATCTGGGGGGTAGAGGCGCGCTGGCTGGGCGAGCCGGGGGCGATGGCGCTGGCGGTTACCGGCCGATAAGCCCCAGCGCCTCGCGTCGATGCCAGCGAAATAGCAACAGGCCCGAAACTACGATCAGGCCAACCGCAAGGCCGATCCATATGCCGAGACCTGCCAACGGCGTGCCAAATCCCAGCGTCAAGGCCGCCACGCCGCCGACCAGCCAATACCCGAGCAAGGCAAGCACCATCGGCATCCGGGTATCCTGCAAGCCGCGCAGCACGCCGCCAGCGACCGTCTGCACAGCGTCGAACAGGTGAAACGCGGCTGCGACGAGGATGAATTGCAGGGCAAAGCCGACCATCGCCGCATTGCCAGGAGCATCGACCGAGACATAGGCCGAGAGGATCAGGCGCGGAAAGGTCAGCATTGCCGTCGCTGCCAGCAAGCTGAAGGCAATCCCTACCAGCAGCGCCGCCCAGCCGGCGCGGCCGATCGCGGCAAAGTTGCGCGCGCCATAGTGAAAGCCCACCCGGATCGTCGCTGCCTGGCCGACCCCGAAAGGCACCTGAAACGCCAATGCCGCCACCTGAAACGCCAATGCATGCCCCGCCAACTGCGCCGGGCCGATCAGTCCCATCAGGAAGGTCGCCGCATTGAACAGCCCGCCCTCTGCCAGCACGATCAGCGCAATCGGCAAGCCGATCCGCATGATCTCGCGCATCCGCGACCATTCGGTGCGCCACCAGCGCCCAAGGATCCGGTAACGCCGCAGTCGCCGGTCAGCAAAGATCACGCCGAGATATGCGGCTAGGGTCATCAGCGAAGTGATCACTGTGGCCAATGCTGAGCCTTCAAGCCCCAACGCGGGCGCGCCGAAGTGGCCATAGATCAATGCATAGTTGCCCAGCGCGTTGACCAGAATTGCCATGGCCATGATCCCCATGGCAAACGCCGGTCGTCCCAGCGCGGCGATGAACGTGCGCAGCACGTTGCAGGCGATCTGCGGCACCATCGACCAGGCAAGGATTGCCAGAAAGCTGCCCGAGCGGGCCGCGACGGCTGCGTCCTGCCCCGTCGCCAGCATGATTGATTCGCCGAAGATGCACACCGCCATGCCCAACAGTCCGCAGAGCACGCTCAGCCACAAGGCCATTCGCACCGAGCGCCGAACCTCGCGTACCGCATGCCGCATGCGACCGAGTTCGGCAGCGATCAGCGGGGCAACCGCACCGGTGAGGCCCGAGAATGTCCAGACCATTTGCCCGAATAGTGAAGTGGAAAGCGAAGCGGCAGCCAGCGCCTCGGTTCCCAGCCGAGCTATGAACACCACGTCCGTCGCGTAAATCGCCATCTGCAGCAGATTGGCGAGCGCCAGCGGCGCCGCAAGCCGTAGCGTTGCGCCGAGTTCGACGCGAAAGGGGGAGGCGGGGTTCTGCGCCATGAGGAGGCGCGGCTTAGTGGACTTGGCGCGAAGGGGGAAGGGGGCGGAGACCGATCCGTTTCTTTCAGTGCATAGACTTTTGACTGTTCGCGGCAGTGGGCACGCCTAGCGATGGACTGCTTTTTCGCGCAAAACGAAAAGGGCGGCCCCGAGGGACCGCCCTTCCATTCACGGATGCTTCAAGACACCCGCAAAACTGCTTTGTCGTCTGGATCCTGAACCAAGTTCAGGATGACGCAAGGCGTAAAGGCGCGGGCTATGCCCGCGCCAACGCTTGGGTCACTTGATTTCGACGGTGCCGCCAGCGGCAGTGACCTTGGCCTTGATTTCTTCGGCTTCGGCCTTGTTGACGCCTTCCTTGATCGCCTTCGGCGCGGCTTCGACCAGCGCCTTGGCTTCGGTCAGGCCGAGCTGGGTGATCGCGCGGACTTCCTTGATGACGGCGATCTTGTTGCCGCCGTCATTGATCAGGATGACGTCGAATTCGGTCTGCTCTTCAGCAGCTTCGGCAGCGGCGGCGGGAGCTGCAGCAACCGCGACAGCAGCAGCGGCGGAAACGCCCCATGCTTCTTCGAGGGCCTTGGCAAGGTCAGCCGCCTCAAGGACGGTCAGCTTCGAAAGTTCTTCAACGAGCTTGGCGA
>JANLSP010000384.1:0-9576 GCA_031362485.1 Novosphingobium sp. | reverse complement strand
CAGCGTGCGGTAGCCCGCGAAAGTATCACGATATAGCGCGTGCAGCGCTGGCACGGAGCGCCGCACTTGCGCGGGCCGGCTCGCCCAGACCCAGCGCAGCAGCCATGGCGCGGCCTTCATTGCGTAGGCGGGTCGCACTCGTACCGGGCCATAGGGATCGCGCAGCCAGCGCGGCACATGACGGATCATTCCAGGCATCGCCGCCGGCAGATGCGCATCACCGTTGATCAGTCCCGCCGTCCCGAAGCTTGCCCCGCCGGCCACGCCGCGATCATCAAACACCGTGACACGCCGCCCGGCCTGTTGCAGCGCCACCGCACAGGCCAATCCGATCACGCCGGCGCCAATCACTGCAACGTCGATCGCATCCGTGCTGCCGGTAATTTCGGTCTTCGAAGCCATATTAGTTGCATCCGGTTGCAATGGCGGGCAACCTAGCGAAGGTAGCGTAGGATAGCCATGCCCCAAGTGTCAAAAATTGCTGCCGGATTGCCGGGCAGCGGAATCCGCGAAATCACCGAGCTGGCGCTGGAGCGGCCCGGCGCGCTCCGGCTTGAAATCGGTGAGCCCTGCTTTCCGACGCCGCAGCATATTGTCGAGGCGGCAGCGAAGGCCGCCCGCGATGGCTTCACGCGCTATACCGCCGGTGTCGGTATCGCGCCGTTACGCGAGGTGATTTCGGAAAAGCTGGCGCGGATCAATGGGCTTGAAATTCCCCCGGAGCGCGTGATCGTCAGCCATGGGGCGATGTCCGGATTGCTGACGAGCTTTGCCGCCGTGCTCGAGCCTGGAGATGAAGTGCTTCTGCCCGATCCGGGCTGGCCCAACTGGGAAATGATGGTCCGCCTGCTGGGCGCAATCCCGCAGCGCTATCCGTTAAGCGAGGCAGCAGGGTTTGTCCCCGATCTGCCAGCGCTGGAGGCCGCAATTGGTCCGCGCACTCGCGCCTTGCTGGTCAACTCGCCGTCAAACCCCACTGGCGCGGTCTATCCCGCGGATGTGCTCGAAAGCATCGTCGCGCTCGCCCGGCGGCACGATCTCTGGTTGGTGTCGGACGAATGCTACGACGAAATGTGCTTCGATGCCCCGCACATCAGCCCCGCAAGGTTCGACCGTGACGGCCGCGTCATCAGCGTATTCAGTTGTTCGAAAACCTATGCGATGACCGGCTGGCGCGTCGGCTATGTCGCCGCGCCGCCCGCCTTGGCAGGCACTCTGGCCAAACTGCAACAGCCGGTCCTCGCTTCGGTCAGTGCCGTGTCGCAAATGGCGGCACTGGCGGCCCTGAGTGGGCCACAGCAGTGTGTCATCACGATGCGCGATCACTATCGCGCGCGCCGGGACGAGGCCATGGCTCTGCTCGCCGCGCGTAGTATTACGGGATACCGGCCGCAGGGTGCGTTCTATCTCATGCTCGATGTGGGCAGGGAAAGCAGACGGTTTGCCCGCGAACTGCTCGAGGACCGTAATGTTGCAGTGGCCCCCGGCGCGGCCTTCGGCGACGCGGCCAGCAGCTACGTCCGCGTTGCGCTGTGCGTCGAGGCGGATGATCTGGCCACAGGGTTGTCGGCAATACTGGAACGGCTCTAACCAGCCTCGCCTGCCTGGACGGGGCGATGAGTCCCCATCGCGAACCGCGCGCGCCATTCTGCTGGCAAGTGCCGCGATAGGGCAAATTCAGCAATTCTTGTCCCAAGCACCGGGCCGAACTTGAAAGCATGGCCCGAGCCACCACCGGCGATGATCAGGCGGGGATTATCGGGATGGGTATCGATGATGAAGTGCTCATTGGCGGTGTTCTCGAGCTGGCCGACATAGGTCGAGACTATCGGCGCATTGGCCAACGCAGGAATCCGCGCCGCGAGATAGTTCCTTGCGGCTTCGGCCATTGGCGGGCTGGGCGGGCCGGGCTCGGCATCGGGGTCCAGCGGCGTAAAGCGCATGCGCGGGGCGACTTTTACGCCGCTGCCGATATCAGATGAAGTCCATCCGTCAAAATCGGCCAGGCAGGGCAAGTTTTCGCAGCAAAAGCGCTTGTCGCCGGGCGGTGCGCCAAAGAAGAACAGCTCGCGCCGAGGGGTCCGCATCAGCGGGGCGATCAGATCGGGAAACAACCCGGGCAGCCAGGGCCCAGGGGCGACAATGATGCAGTCTGCCGCCAATCGGCGGCCACTGAGCAGGAGGGCGGGCGCAGTCCCTTCGATACCGATGGAGACCCGGCCCTGCTCGATCGATCCGCCCATCGCGCGCAATCGTGCAGCCGCCAGTCGCAATGCCTCGCTCGCAAGCACTACGCCGGCAAGTGGTTCGTAGAACAGGCGCTCGTCGGGACCATAGTTCAGCAGCGGCCAACGCTGTGTCACTTCTGCGCCGCGCAGTATTTCGTATGGTTGACCGCAATTCGCGTAGGTTCTGCCCTGCATTTCAAGCAACGCCGCTTCGCCGCTGCGCAAGGCACCAGAAGCGAAAAGCAGGCGTTGGCCGAAATCGTCTCCGCGCTCCTGCCACGCCGTCCAGGCATCCATAGCAAGACGCGTGTAAAACGCATCCTCGCCATAGGCTGCACGGATATTGCGGCTCGCCCCGCCGCTCGAAGCGCGCGCGTTGCCAACTTCGCGCATGTCGATCAGGCGGACCCGTGCACCTCGCTCGGCGGCGGCAAGCGCGCTCCACATACCGAATGCGCCAGCGCCGATGACAATGATGTCGGACGAAGTTGTGCCGATCATTTCGCGCATTTCCCCTCAAGTCGGGATTCGTTGCGATTTGCGAACCACCGCGCTAGGGCTGGCGGGATGAAAATCGCCCCGGATTTGCATGGCCTTTCACAGGATTTCCGCTCCCTATGAAATCTCGCAAGCAGACTGGTAATCCGCCCCCGGCCAAACCGGCTGCCACGCGTGGATCGCGCATGCGGGTCAATTCCGACGATGTTGCGCGCGCCGCCGGGGTCTCGCCTTCGGCGGTCTCTCGCGCCTTCACCCCTGGGGCCAGTGTTGCGCCCGAAAAGAAGGCGCGCATCCTCGCCGCTGCTCGCGCGCTGGGATATCGGCCCAATGTCATGGCGCGGGCAATTGCCAAGGGGCGTTCGAACGTGGTCGGGCTGATCATGTTCGGCGAGACCAACCGGCATCATCCCGAAGTGCTGCTCGCCCTGTCGCGCGCATTTTCGGCCAAGGGCGTGCGGGTCATGTTGTTCATTATCGAGCACAGCGACGAGATAGAAGCCGTGGTCGACAATGTGCTGTCCTATCAGCTCGACGGAGTGGTCGCCGCCGCAACGATCCCGGCAGCAGATTTGGCGACACTGGAACAGGCAGAGGTGCCCGTGATCTTCTATAACCGCCCCGGCACGCAACGCTGCGCCTCGGTGAGCTGCGACCATGCCGCCGCTGGGCGGGCGATTGCTGCGCACCTCGTCGAGCGCGGCCACCGCACTTTCGCACTGGTGGGCGCTCAGGATTCCTTTGTTGCCGCCGAGCGCATGCGCGGAGTTCGCGACGAGCTCGAGCGCGCCGGAGCCGAGGTAATTGCCGAGTCCGACGGTGATTTCGCCTATGCCGAAGGTTTCAGTGTTGTTGAAAGCTGGATCTCCAAAGGGCTCGACGGTTTCACAGCCCTGATCGCAGCGAACGATCTTATGGCGATCGGCGCGCACGATGCGCTGATTGCGAGCAAACGGCAGGCAATGGTTGATGTCGTTATCGCCGGCTTCGACGGCGTCGATGCTTCGCGCTGGCAGAGCCACCGGATTGCTTCGGTGCGCCAGCCGATCGACCAGATGGCAGAAGCAGTGGCCGAAATGATGATGAAGCGCCTCGAGGACGAAACTGTCGCGGCCGAATATCGCCTTTTCCCTGGGCAGCTTCAGCCCGCGACTCGGCTCGATTGAGCCGCCGCTCACCGCAGCGGGGGAAACGGCGTCAGTCTGCGGTCCAGCCACCGTCGACCACCAGGCTGGTTCCGGTCACCAGCGCCGATGCGTCGCTGGCAAGGTAGATAATGGCTCCCATCAGATCCTCGACCTGGCCGAGGCGGCCGAGCTTGATCTTGCCCAGCACCGATGCCTTGAACTCCGGGTCCTCGAAAAACGGCTTTGTCATCGGAGTTTCGATGAAGGTGGGTGCAATCGTGTTCGAGCGGATGCCGTGCGGTGCCAGGTCAAGTGCGAAGGATTTGCTCATGCCCTCCAGGCCCCATTTCGACGCGCAATAGAGCGAGCGATTGACCCCTCCGACATGCCCCATCTGCGATCCCATGTGAATCATGCTTCCGCGCGCGCCCTCGGCAATCATCTTGTGGGCGCAGGCCTGGGCGACGAAAAATGCCGATTTGACGTTGAGACCGAGCACGGTGTCATAATCATCCTCGCTCACTTCCCACATTGGTTTGGGGCGATTGGTTCCCGCGTTGTTGACCAGCACATCGAAGGCGGGCCGCTCGGCGAAAAAGGCGGTGACGGCGGAGATGTTGGTCACATCGAGTTGGACAGCCTCGGCTCCCCGACCGATCTCGGCTGCCGCTGCCTCGATTTCACCGGCGGACCGCGCAACCAAAGTGACCTGCGCGCCGGCATCGGCCAGCGCGGCGGCGGCGGCAAGGCCAATTCCGCGCCCGGCACCGGTGACCAGCGCGTGCCTGCCATCAAGCGCGAAACTCGGTGTGCGCGGCAAGGTCATTTGGCGGTGACCGGGTGGAGCGGTGCGGCGCTGCCGGCGTAGGGAACATTGCGCCTGCCATAGCGGCGGACGCGGATATTGGCCTGTTCGCCGTGCCCGGCAAAGCCTTCCAGCGCACACAGTCGGCTGCAATATTCGCCGATCATGGCGGATGCCTCGTCAGTCAGGATCCGCTGATAAGTGTGGGTCTTCAGGAACTTGCCGACCCAAAGGCCGCCGGTGTAGCGACCTGCCTTGCGGGTGGGCAGGGTGTGGTTGGTGCCGATCACTTTGTCCCCAAATGAAACATTGGTCCGCGGGCCGAGGAACAGCGCGCCATAATTGACCAGCCGGTTCAGAAACCAGTCGGGGTCGCGGGTCATCACCTGGACGTGTTCACTTACGATGCTGTCAGAGATGCGCGCCATGTCCTCGTCATCGTCACACAGGATAACTTCGCCCCAGTTCTCCCAGGCGACACGGGCAATCCCTGCGGTTGGCAGCACGGCCAGCAACCGCTCAACTTCGCGCATAGTCTCTTCAGCGAGCTTGCGTGATGTGGTGACCAGGATGGCGGGCGAATCTGGGCCATGTTCAGCCTGGCCGAGCAGATCGGTGGCGCAGATTTCGCCATCAACTGTCTCGTCAGCGATCACCATCGTCTCGGTCGGCCCGGCGAACAGATCGATGCCGACCCGGCCGAACAGCTGGCGCTTGGCTTCGGCCACGAAGGCATTTCCCGGGCCCACCAGGATATCGACCGGGCTGATGCTCGCAGTGCCGATCGCCATGGCGCCGACGGCTTGAATGCCACCGAGGCAATAGATTTCATCTGCCCCCGCCATAGCCTGCGCCGCGACGATTGCTCGGGCCAATTGTCCCTCGAAGGGCGGCGCGCAGGTGATGACGCGGGGCACACCCGCCACCTTGGCAGTGATCACGCTCATGTGCGCCGATGCGAGGAGTGGATACTTGCCGCCGGGGACATAGCAGCCCGCGTTCTGCACCGGGATGGTCTTGTGGCCCAGGACAACACCAGGCAACGTCTCGACTTCAGTGTCGGTGATCGTGGCGCGCTGGATCTGCGCGAAGTTGCGCACCTGGGTTTGGGCGAATTCGATGTCGTGAATGTCTTGCGGGCTTAGCGATGCGATGCACCTGTCGATTTCCGCCTGGGTCAGCCGGTAGCTTTCGCGGTCAAGGCCATCGAACTTGATGCTCAGATCGCGCACCGCGGCGTCGCCGCGCGCTTCGATGTCGGCCAACGTTGTCTCCACTATCTGGCGAACTTTGGCGTCAATCTCAGCTTTCTGTTCAGACATCGCGCATCGTTTGAGCCACTCAGCCATTTTCTTTGCTCCTGCTTCTGCAAATTGATCGAAAGCCCATATTGACTGCGAATGCAAAACGCTGCAAGCTTAGACTTATGGAAATCGACACGACCGCGCGCCGCTGGACTCAGGCTGCCATGAAATCCCGCGTAGTGAGCTACGGCGAACTTAGACCGTGCTACAATGCATTCATCGACACGAGGAGCCCGGGCAGCGAGGCGAAAGAAAACTTTACGATCATCGGACCAGGCGTTTCGGAAAATCCCGAACAACATGTCCACATTGCCGAGCCGCACGGCTTCAACATCGGCGGCGCGCGGCAACCGCCGGCCTGCGTCAATTCGCAGCACAGCCATGATACGGCAGAAGTGTTTGTCGTGCATACCGGAACCTGGAGCTTCAATATCGGCGAGCACGGTGATGATGCGAAAGTGATCTGCCATCCCGGCGATGTCATTTCGCTACCCACCGGCATGTTTCGAGGCTTTACCAATATTGGCAAAGACCTTGGTTTCCTCTGGTCGGTGCTGGGCGGCGATGATCCGGGGCGGGTTTTGTGGGCACCCGAAGTTTTCGACATGGCCAAGGATTTCGGGCTGGTTCTGCTGGAGAGCGGGCAGTTGATCGATACCGTTGCCGGGCAAAACATTCCGCCCGGCGCTGCGCCGATGTCGAGCACAACGCAGGAACAGGTCGCTGTGCTGCATGTGCCCAGCCAGTCCGAAGCCGAGGCGTTGGTCTGGCGGTCGGGTGCAGGTACTGCTGATGAGGAGCGGATCATTGGACCCGGCACTGCGCTTGGCTGGCCGCATCCTTTCACGCTTGACCGCTTGGCCAATGCAGACGAGCGCGCCACACATGGAGTGCCCGAAGTCGTGTTCGTGCAAGAAGGAACAATGCAGATTGCCTGGGACGGCGGCTCGTTGACGCTCGGTCAGGGGGATACCATGACGATCCCAGTCGGGCTGGAGCGAACATTGACCGGAAACGGTGTGATCTTCAGGGTGCTTGGATTGCACGGCTAACGCATGGGCCTACCGATGCGACCAACCGTTCTATTGATTCCCGGCAACATGTGCGATGCCCGACTTTGGAATGGTGGCGACGGGATCTTGCGCAAGAAGCTCGCTGGCCGTGGAACTGTAACTAACGATGTCGATGCAGCGCAGGATGCAACCATCTCAGCCATGGCGCTGCGCGCTCTTTCGGTGGTTGATGGACCGGTTCTGCCAGTCGGTTTCTCGATGGGTGCGATCATCGCTCTCGCCATGGCCCGGCTGGCGCCCGGTCGGATTGCGGCAATGGCACTGTTCGGCCTCAATGCCGGTGCTGATCTGCCAGAACGGTCCGCCGTCCGGCTGCGCCAGCAAACAGAAGTGCGGGCGGGAGGGCTGGAGCGGGTGATTGTCGAGGAGCTGAAGCCGAATTACCTGGCCAAAGCCAATCGCCGTAATCACGCCTTGCTGGCGCTGCTCCGCGACATGGGCATGGCACTGGGCCCAGAGGTGTTTCTCGCCCAGAGCGAAGCCTTGCGCACCCGCCCCGATTTGCGCGGCGTGCTCCGGGCCGCACAGGTGCCGATGTTGCTCGGTTGCGGCGTTGAAGATGACCTTTGCCCGCCCGCCTGGCACCGCGACTGGGCCGCGCGAGCGTCGGACAGCCGCCTCGCCATATTCGCGCGCGCCGGGCACATGCTGCCTCTGGAAGCGCCGCAGGAATTTGCCGACACTGTGATTGCATGGCTGGAAGAGAGGGATTTGGGATGACTGACCGGATATTGACCACGCATGTCGGCTCTTTGCCGCGCTCACAGGCCGTCACTGATCTAATTTTTGCTGTTGAGCGCGGCGATCCGGTCGATAAGGCCGAGTTCGACTCTGTCATCGGCGCCGCTGTTGATGATGCTGTTGCGAAACAGGTTGCAGCCGGGGTTGATCTGGTCAGCGACGGCGAGATGTCGAAGATCTCCTATGCCACCTATATCAAGGACCGGATCACCGGCTTCGACGGCGACAGTCCGCGCACTCCACCGGCTGACCTTGAAGACTTTCCCGCCTTCATGAACCGCCAGAATTCGAGCGGCGGCACACCGACCTATCGCCGCCCGAAATGCGTCGGACCGGTGGAGCCCAAGACGCTGGCACCGCTCGACGAAGATCTGCGTCACATGCAGGCTGCCCTAGCTAAGCATGAGCCAGCTGGAGGCTTTATGAACGCAGCCTCGCCGGGGGTTATCGCCCTATTTCAACCGAACGAATTCTATGCAACGCAGGACGCCTATCTCGAAGCCCTGGCCGAGGCGATGCGCCCGGAATACGAGGCAATTGTTGCTTCCGGGCTGATCCTCCAGCTCGATTCACCCGACCTGGGGCTTGGCCGTCACATGATGTACAAAGGTCGCAGCGATTCCGATTATCTCGCGCTTATTGGCATCCATGTCGAAGTGCTCAATCATGCCTTGCGTAATGTTCCCGCCGACCGCGTGCGGATGCATGTCTGCTGGGGGAATTACGAAGGGCCGCACACGCATGATGTCGAGATGGGTGTCATCCTGCCGACCCTGATGCAGGCGCGGCCGGCCGGATTGCTGTTCGAAACCTCCAACCCGCGCCACCAGCACGACTGGAACTATTTCGCCGAAATGATCGATTTGATTCCCGAAGAGAAGATCCTCATTCCCGGCGTGATCGACTCGACGACCAATTTCGTCGAGCACCCGCGCGTCGTGCAGGAACGGATCGAGCGCTTCGCCGGCATTGTCGGGCGCGAGCGGGTCATCGCCGGGACCGATTGCGGATTCTCCACCTTTGCCGGGTTCGGCGCGGTCGATCCGGACATCGTCTACGCCAAGCTGGGGGCACTGGCGGCGGGCGCAGAGCTTGCCAGCGCGCGGCTGTGGCGGGCAGCGGCATGACATTCGGCCAGCGCCTGCGCGGCGGCGAATTACTGGCTGCGACCTGGGTCAAGACCCCGCACATGCACGTCGTCGAGGTGTTGGCGCTCTCGACGCTCGACTTGCTGGTGCTCGATGCCGAACATGCGCCATTTGGTCGGCAGGAGCTCGACGCCTGCATTTTGGCGGCGCGCGCTGGCGGCAAGCCGGTGCTGGTCCGCCCAGCGAGCGCCGCGCCCGAACTATTGCTGCAGGCGCTGGATGGCGGCGCAGACGGGGTGGTCGTGCCTCACATCCGCTCGGCCACCGAAGCGCGCGACGTGGTCCGCGCCTGCCATTATGGGCCAGGCGGGCGAGGGTTTGCGGGCAGCACCCGGGCGGCGGCCTATGCGACGCTCGGCATGGTGAAGCACCACGCGGCAGCCAAGGATATTGTCGTTGTAGCGCAGATCGAGGATGCCGAGGCGCTTGATGAGATCGAGGCGATCGCCATGGTCGAAGGGATTGACGCGCTGTTCATCGGCCGCGCCGACTTGACGATATCGCTTGACGAGACCAATTCCGATGCCGCGAGGGTTGTCGCCGCAGTCGAGCGCATTTGTGCAGCGGGCAAGGCATCTGGCCGGGCGGTGGGCATGTTCCTTGCGCGGCCCGGCGATGTTCCGCAATGGCGCGAGAAGGGCGCAAGCCTCTT
>JANLSP010000316.1:0-1565 GCA_031362485.1 Novosphingobium sp. | reverse complement strand
ATCTGTTGTGCGGGATCGGGCACGCCGGTGGGGGTGATGAACAGCCATTCGGGATTGATGATCTCGCGGATGCGGCACAGTTCACGGATACAATCATCGGGATCGCCGACCACTGCGCGGTTGGGGGCAAATTCATCGAGGCTGATTTCCTTGCCGCCGAACATGACTTCGTCGGCCAGCGGATCACGGTCCGCCTTGGAGCCGAGATCGTCATAGCTCTGCCAGACCTTGACGATGTTGGGCAGGAATTGCGGATCGAGCTGGCTGCGGGTCTCGGCAATGTGCACGTCGCGCATCAGGGCGATGGTCGCTGGCCGGCCATGTTCGGCGGCGATGGCCTTATAGGTGGCGACCTTGCTTGCAAGTTCGATCAGGTGTTCGGCAAAGCTGACGATCCAGCCATCGCCGAGCCGGCCGGCGCGGCGCATCGCCGGATCGCTGACCGCGCCGATCCACAAGGGCGGGACAGCCCCATGCAAGGCCGGCGGGGTAATCATCACGTCGTCGATGGTGAAGTGCTTGCCATGATAGGAGAACGGCGCGCCCGGCATGGCGAGGCGCAGTATTTCGAGGCATTCCTCGAAGCGGCTGGCGCGGTTCCTGAAGCCCCAGCCGCAGTTCTCGAACTCGTCTGGCTTGTAGCCGATTCCGGCGCCGAGGATAAAGCGGTTGTTCGCCATTTCGTTGAGCGTGTTGATCTCTTCGGCCACTTCCAGCGGATGGCGCGAGGGCAGCAGGATGATGTTGGTGGCGAATTGCATGGTCCGTGTTCGCGCAAGCAGAGGGGCCAGCATCAGCAGCGGCGAGCTAGGTTCCGAAGCCACATCACCGCCAAAGGCCGAAGTCGGGGCGAAGCGGTGGTGGCCGCACCAGGCCAGATCATAGCCAAGGTCTTCCATCTCGTTCAGGTAAGAGAAAAGCGGACCATAGGGATCCGCTGAAGTCGTATCGACCATCTTGCGATTGATGATGATGCCAAATTTCATCTCGTCAGCCTCTCCACCTTGAGGCAATTGACCGCCTCCCTCGCGGTTGCTAACACCGCGACGAACGGCAGGCAATCGGGTGAGTTGAAAATGGTTCAGAGCAGCGCAAGACTGGCAGGTAAAGTCGCGATCGTGACGGGGGCCGGGCAGGGCATTGGTGCGGCAATTGCCGAACTCTTCGCGCGGGAAGGTTGCAAGGTGCTGATCACCGGGCGCACCATGAGCAAGCTTGAAGAAGTGGCCGCCAGGATCACGGCGGAAGGCGGTATCTGCACACCGCTGGTGGCGCTGGCGGGCGAGATGGCCCAGTCCGAAGCGACGGTTGGCAGGGCAATTTCTGACTGGGGCCGGGTCGATATCCTGGTCAACAACGCCCACACATTCACCGATTATCTGCCGATCGAAGACTCGAAGATGGAGGCCAATTGCAAGATCGACTTCCAGTCAGCCTTCTTCGGTTCGCTGCAGCTGATGCAGCTTTGCTACCCCCACATGAAAAGCCAGGGCGGCGGCGCAGTTCTCAATTTCGGCTCCAGCTATGGCCCGCGCAGCGAGCCCGGTTTCCTCGCTTATTCGGCC
>JANLSP010000329.1:0-6403 GCA_031362485.1 Novosphingobium sp. | reverse complement strand
AGTGGCTGGGGAAGGGACCTTGCTCATCCGCTCTGGCAACCGACTATGCATCAGGCCATCCCATTGACAGGACCGTTTGACTCTATTGCCCACGAGTTCAAGGCCGCATGGTCATTCCGCCGTCGGCGCTGATTACCTGGCCGGTAATGTACCTGCCGTCGTCAGACATGAGCAGGGCAGCCAGACCCGCCATGTCGTCCGGGTAAGCGAATTGCCGAAGAGCAATGCCTTCCAGAATGGCGGCGCCGACATCGCCCTCAACATGGTGGGCAATCGACGGATAGACCACGAACCCTGGTGCGATGGCGTTGGCGCGCACACCTTGTGGTCCGAACCGGCAGGCGACGTGGCGCATCAGTGCGTTCACTGCCGCCTTGCTCATGGCATAGGCCGCCCGCACGGGACCGCCGGCATGGGCGGCCGCGGAACTGGTGTAGACGATTGAGCCGCCCCCCCGCTTGAGCAGCTCCGGCAGGGCCTTGCGGGTGCAAAGAACGAAGCCACGCGCGTTGATCCGCATGACCTCGTCATAGGTCGCCAGCGGCAGACCGAGAACGTCCTCTCCTTGCGCACCATCGGCGAACGTCGCGAAGTTGACATGCACGCCGTCGATCCCGCCGAACGCCGCAACCGCTCGGTCGAAAAAGGATTCGACCGAGCCTTCGTCCGCACCGTCAAGAGCCATGCCAAAGGCCTCGCTACCCGTGGTCGCAATCTCCTCCGCAATCGATTGAGCGCCAGCTTCATTGATGTCGCCGACAATTACCTGCGCGCCTTCCCTGGCATAGCGCCTCGCCAGGGCACCGCCGATCTCTCCCGCTCCAGCAACCGCAATGATCTTTCCCTTCAGCCTTTGATGCAATGGAGTTCTCCCTACGAATCGATGGCGAACCGCTTGCTCATTCCTGTTCCGCAAGGATCTTGGCAACATCTGAGCTGCCAAAGTGACGCTCATCGAGCTCTGATAAGTACCGCCGCTGTTGTGGTTATGCCTTTGGGCGCCCTTTTGCAAAAGGGTCAACCATCGGGGCTGTCTGGCCAATGCTACCTTGTCTCCGATTGCGATCTTCGGTCGTGTAGCGGGGGCACGATGAATCCCATTTCCTTCAAGCACTGCGAATTGCGCCAAATGAAAACTTACCTTTTAACGCTCAATAGCTGCGCGGCAGGCCAAGAACATGTTCGGTCAGATAGCTCAGGATCAGGTTGGTGGAAATCGGCACCACTCTATAAAGCCGCGCTTCGCGGAACTTGCTTTAAGGAACACCTTTTGCCGCTGGTGTGATGCGGCGCGTGGCTTAACAACACGAATATCATCCTGTACCTGTCGGCGATTCATACTGCCCGCGAAAGTTTTTCTGTGAACCAGCGTTCCCGCCCCGCTCCATTGCCGATGGCCGATCTGGGCCAAGGGATCGGCAGCGGGCGCTGGTTCGGTGCGCTGGCTCTGCTCCTCGTGCTGCTATCACTACCGTTTGCCGTTCTGTGGGCGACACGGATGCTCAATTTTAGCAATCCGACCTTGTCCGCTGCTGCGACAACAATTGCCCAGGCCAGGGTCACTGTCCCAGCCGCCAAGGCACCGCAATCGCCGAATTGGGATGGCCATGTTACGCTTGGCGCGAGCGGGTCAATCAAGGAAACGCTGCGTACGACCGGATTACGGGCGAGCGATGCCCATCAGGCCGACAGTCTGATCACTTCGGCGCTGTTTCCCGACCGTGCCGATCCGGCAACCCGGGTGAGCTATCGCTTTGCCAGCGTGGCCCCGTTTGGCGAACGGCCGCTGGAGAAGCTCGAACTGCGGCCAAGGCTGGATACAAGGCTGGTTATCATTGGGAATGGCGGCAACCTGTCCGTGGTGCCGCAAGCGATCGCAGTCGACGCGACGCCGCTGCGGGTGCGCGGAACCGTCGGTAGTGATCTGGCGCTATCTGCGGTGACGGCGGGCCTGCCGCGCGAGGTAGTGCCGCAACTGGTTGCCGGGCTGGCAGCGAATCCGCCATCTGGTGGCGGGGTCCGCGCGGGCGATACGTTTGATCTTGTCGTCAATTTCCGCCGCGCAGTCGATGGCGAGGCTCGCGCTGGCGATCTGCTGTTCGCCGCTATCGCGCGTGAGGCAAAACCGGTGGCGGAGATGCTGCGCTGGGGCAATGACAGCACGCTGCGCAGCATCGACCGCGCTGGCAGCGAAACCCGCTGGCCGGTGCAGGGCCGCAGGACTTCGGGGTTCGGCATGCGGTACCATCCCATCCTGGGCTATCCCCGGCTGCATCGCGGGATCGATTTCGGCGCACCGGCGGGAACCGCGATTTATGCCGTGGCTGGGGGGACAGTCTCGTTCGCCGGGCGGCACGGCGGACACGGCAACTACGTCTGTATCGATCACGGGCGTGGGCTGGCGACATGCTATGCGCATCTGTCGAGGATCGATGTTACTTCCGGAGTGCGGCTTGGTGCGGGGGCAATGCTTGGCGCCGTCGGCTCAACCGGCCTGTCAACCGGCCCGCACCTGCATTACGAAGTCTATCGCGATGGCCGTCCGGTTGATCCCGCGCGCGAGTCGATTGCCGCGAGGGGACGAGGCAGGGCAGCAGAACTACCCGATTCGCTGGCGGCAGGGATTGCCGTGCTCAGAGCGCTCGATCCGGCCGCAGGCGCGCCTAAATCTCGCTGAACTTCGCAGTGCCCAGAATTGGCCCGGCGGGCGCACTGTGCGGAACCTCGGACGGTGCCTCAAGGCTGACGGCAATTACGGCTCCGTGCATCAGCGCTCCGCGCAGTTCGGGCGGAATGACGATCTTGATCGACTTCCCGGATTGCGCAAAGCCGAGTGAGCGCGGCTTCCCATCCGCGCCGATCAGCCACAATTCGGGCACCTGGCCCTGTGCCAGAGAAGGCAGGAATCGCGCCGTCAGTTTGCCCAGTTCGCGGTCATAGGCAATCGCGATGACCGGCTCATTGTCCGCGCTGATCTGGGCAACCGCAATCGAAGTTTCGGCAGGATCGGCTAGCGGGGCGCGGCCGGGCAACAAGTTCATCTGCCATAGCAATGCACCAGCTGACAGGCACAGCAGGGCGGTGACGACCGCAGTTCTGGCAATCAGATGGCGCGGGGCGGCGTCATCATCGTTGGCGGCAAGCGGCGCTACCTCGGCAGGCACTGCCGCGACAGACAGCATCGCGGCAATACGCTGCCAGTTCATGCTGCTTGCCCCCTCAGCCTGAGGTAAAGGATCGGACAAGGTGAACAGGCGTTCCTCGTGCTCCGCCACCTGGGCCGCGAACTCGGCACTGCGCTCGTACAAACTGATCGCGCGTTCTTGCGCAGCGCCTTCAAGCAGGCCAAGCGCGAAGTGCAAGGCAAGCAGTCGCTGCGCTTCGTTATCGTCACGCGGGATGAGATCGCCGTCGTCAGCCATCGATCCATGCCCTGTTCAACGAACTAAGGATGCGATGAATCCGGCTCTTTACTGTGCCCACCGGCACACCCTCCCTCACGGCCAGTTCAGCATATGTCAGCCCCTCGTAATATATCGCGCGAACACTTGCGCGCTGCTCATCGCGCAGTCCATCGACCATAAGCATGGCGCGCTCGCTCTGTTCGCGCACAATCAGCTCTTCCTCGATCAGCGGCGCGCTGTCTTTGACTACATCGTCATCGGGCAAGCTGTAACTGATATGCCTTCTATGCGCGCGATACCAGTCAATCGAACTGTTGCGAGCCAGTGTCGCCAGCCAGACAATCGGCTCGGCGCGGCTGCGATCATAACCGGCGGCACGGTTCCACACCTTGATAAACACTTCCTGCAGGACATCCTCGGCGGCGGCGCGGTCCTGTGTGATGCGCGTGCAGATTGCCAGCAGGCGAGCGGAAGTGGCGTTATAGAGTTCGGCGGCAGCCTGCATGTCACGCTCGGCCACCTTGCACAGACAATCGGCAAGGTAATCAGGTGATTGGCTGGTCCTGGATCGCTCAGCGTCGATGATTGCCCTCATCATTATACCTTTGCCCGCTGGCCAATCCAGCTGTGCCGCCAGCGACAGAGGGAGGTGAACTGCCGCAGAGTCCATATTCTCATCATTCTAGCAACTATAATCAAACGCCAGGCCATGGCAAAAGTTCAGTGAGCGCCAAAAAAAATGTCGCCGCGCAAAGGTAAGTTCCGAACGGCAACTCGCTTGACCGGTCGCCTGATTTTGCGCGAAGGCCTGCGGCATAAGCGGCAAATCCGATTCCGCAGGCGATCAGCAACAGCAGGGGCAGCTGCAGTGGTCCGGACCACAGGGCGATTGCGCCGAACAACTTAGGATCGCCGCCGCCCAGACCAGTCCGTCCGGTGAAGTGGCGGAATGCGAAAGCAACTGCCGCCAAGACCGCGAAGCCGGCGACACCAGCGACCAGTCGGACCCCAATTGTTGTAAAGTCGTCCAGTGGCGGTGCGAGCAGGGCAAAGCCTGCGGCAGACACTACCAGGGCGGTAGGGAGCCAAAGATAGAGCATGTCGAAAGCCGCCAGCGTCAGCAATGTAAGCAGGAACGGGGCAAGCAACGGCTCCCGCATCGCAAAACATGCTGCGCCGGTCAGGCCAGCGAGCAGTTCGATAGTCGGCGAGATTCGCCCGATGTGCCAGCCACAGGTCCGACACTTGCCGCGCAGTGCCAGATAGGACACCACGGGCACGAGTTCGAACGGCCGTAACTGGCGCATGCACTGATCACACCGCGAGCGCCCCACTGAAATTTTCAGCCCTTGCGGCCAACGCACCAGCAGTGTCGCGGCGAAGCTTCCCAGAACAAGTCCCAGGATTCCACCTAGCAGCGCCAGCCACGGTGCCGGGGCAAGTTCGAAAAATTGGCGCAGTTCGGCAATAGGCACGTTTGCCGCAATAGCCGGCGGGCACTGCGCAAGCCAGCGAATGCGATACGTGCGATTTTTTTCAACCTTTCGGGAACTATCTTCGGATGGCTTCGTATTGGAAGTAACGGACCGGTCGGCAGAGGCTGCGGGTCCGCCCCGGGAACCTGAACAATGCTACGTGCGCAATCTGAAAATTCGGCAATCGCAGCGGCGGCAACGGGCATATTTTCACCTCACCGGAACAAAGAAACGCGGCATCTGTTTGATGCCAAGTTCGGAACGCCAATCAGTATTTGCACACCAGGAGACAGAAAATGAAGCGCATCGGTAAATTAGCCTTGGGAACTGCTGCTGCTTCATTGTGCGCAGTTGGCATAACTTCTGCAATTGCATCAAGCCACCGCGAAGCGCCCAATATCACGCGCACTCCCAAGGTCGATGGCACCGACTTTTACATGTTCCGCAGCTATGAGCCGGGCAAGGAATCGACGACAACGCTGATCGCGAATTTTTATCCCGATCAAAGTCCCGGCTCCGGACCCAACTATTTCACCTTCGATCCGAACGCGGTCTACGAAATCCATATCGACAACGATGGCAAAGTCGGCACCAATGGCGCGATCGAGGACATCACCTACTCGTTCAAGTTTGCCAACAGCCTCAAGGACGGAACCGGCATCGCGCTTAACGTCGGCGGCAAGAATGTAACGATCCCGCTGCGTCAGTCGGGCCAGATCACTGCTGACAACGACCCCGATCTCAATGAGCGCGAAACCTTCGCGCTGACCCAGATCACCGGCGATCGTCGCAGCGGCACCCGCGCTTCGGTAACCCACGCGGGCGGCGCTACCTTCACCAAGCCGATTGATTACATCGGCCAGAAGACGCTCCCGCAATATGCCGATTACGCCAATTCGTTCATCTATAACGTCACTATCCCTGGCTGCTCCGGTGGAGGACGCGTGTTCGTCGGCCAGCGTGCCGAAGCCTTCGCGATCAATCTCGGGCCGACATTCGATCTTATCAATTATGTGCCGATCGAAGGTGCCAGCGCGCCGTTCGCCAACAACACAGGCGGCTTTCCCGGCGGCATCACGCAAAGCCGCGCCAATGACGACCTTGTTGGCCGCAAGAACGTGACATCAATTGCGATGGAAATCCCTACCGCTTGCCTCGTCGGCTCAGGCAATGGCGTGATCGGAGGCTGGATGACGGCCAGTCTTCCGCAGGCGCTAGTTCGCGATCCCAGCCCTACTTATGAACGGCCGAGCTATGAAGGCGGAGCTTTCGTCCAGGTTTCGCGGCTTGGTATGCCACTGGTCAACGAAGTGGTGATCGGGCTCAACCGTAAGGACCTGTTCAATGCTGCCGAGCCAACCCAGGACGGTGCGCTTGCCGATTTTGTAACCAATCCGACATTTCCGGCATTGGTAAACATTCTGTTTCGCGGCCCAGTCAACGCCACGCTCGGCACCAACATCGCCGATCTCGCGCCCAGCAATTTTCCGCGCAACGATCTCGTCGCGACGTTCCTGACGGGTA
>JANLSP010000266.1:0-1908 GCA_031362485.1 Novosphingobium sp. | reverse complement strand
GTGCTGGTGTTGTGTGGGCAGCCCGAGCAGAAATAGGCGCCGCGGATGGCTGTGCGCTCAAGCGTGGCGGCGCTGTCTTCGAGGTCGCACAAGCGGGCGTGGCGCGCTTTGGCTTCGTCGGTCAACATGCCAAGCGCCGCCAACCGCTGCACCAGCGCACGCCGCACCGAGGCGGGATCGAGCACGCCGATCTCGGAAAGCAGTCCGTTCTTGCCAGTGAGCGCCGGCGCATTGGCGCTGCCATAGAATATCCGCGCGAGTTGTTCTTCGATGAACGCGCGCTTTTCCTCGACAACCATGACTTCGGCGCTGCCTATACAGGCCTCGCGGATGAAGGTCGCGTCAATCGGCCAGACGAGCCCCAGCTTGACCACGCGTAGGCCGATCTTGCGGCACTGCGCCTCATCCAGCCCCAGATCGCTGAGCGCCTGACAGGCGTCGAGCCAGGCCTTGCCCGCGCTCACCACCGTGATCCTTGCTCCGGGCGAGCCGTGGCTTACCCGGTCGATCCGGTTGCCGCTGACAAACGGCGCGACCAGCGGCAAGCGGTGCTCGATCACCGCTTCTTCCTGCTGCAGCGCGGAGGCACCCAGCCGCAAATGGGGCGAGGGCCGCCCTGCCAGATCGGGCAGGGCAATCGGGAACAGGTGCCCCGGCAGCGTCACAGTCGTCGTCAGATCGAGCGTATCGGTGACCGCCTTTATCGCGACATAGAGCCCGCTGTGGCGCGACAAGGCCCAGCCAAGCTGGCCGAAGCTCAGGATCTCGTCGGTGGTCGCAGGGTACAGCACCGGCGCCATCGCGGTGACCATGACATGCTCGCTCTGGTGCGCGGTGAGCGATGACTTGGCGGCATGGTCATCGCCGCACAGCAGCAGCGCGCCGCCCTGAGGGTGGGTGCCCTCAAAATTCGCCGCCTTGATCGCCTCGCTTGCGCGCTCGACGCCCACGCCTTTGGCATACCACAGCGCAAACACGCCATCGACGCGTGGGCGGCCATACCAGCCAAGCTGCTGGGTCCCGCGCAGGCTGGTTGCGGCCAGTTCCTCATTCAGCCCCGGCTCGAAGCGGATGTCATGCTGGGTCAGCAACTTTTCGGAGGCCCACAGCTGCGCATCGAGCGTGGTGATCGGCGAGCCGCGATAGCCGGTGACATAGCCGGCCGAGCTGAGCCCCGCCGCGCGGTCGCGCCGCGCCTGGTCGAGCAGCAGGCGCACGACGCCTTGCAGCGCGGAGAGCATGACCTGCCCGCTGTCTTGTACATATTTGTCGTTCAGGGTGACGACCGTCTTGGTCAACTGCGGGTCCTCTCGCGCTCGGTCCAAGCAGCATGCCCATCGCCGCCTGCCCCCGCAAGCGCCCGCGAAGCCAAAGCGCCTTGCATTTGCGCCACCATGGGCGATCATCGCCGCAACGATGATGGAAGAGAGCCATGACCAAGTTAAGCGACTATGCCACAAAATACACCGGCATCAATTTCACCCGCAGCCCCACCGGCGTGCTCGAAATGGCGATCCACACGCGCGGCGGCCCGGCGCAGTGGGGCACTTCGCTGACCAGCCTGCACACCGAACTGGGGGAGGCCTTCCTCGACATCGCCCGCGACGGCGAAAACAAGGTGGTGATTTTCACCGGCACTGGCGACACTTTCATCGCCGAGTTCGACCGGAGCGAGAATTACCCGGAAGCCAGCCTCGCGGAGATGTGGCCGCGCATTGTCGATGAGGGCAACGCGCTGCTGAGCAACCTGCTGGCGATCCCGGTGCCGGTGATCGGCGCAGTCAACGGCCCGGCACTGATCCATGCCGAGCTGCCGGTGGTCTCCGATATCGTGCTGGCGGCAGACACCGCAGAATTTGCCGATCTGGCCCACTTCCCCAATGGCACCGTGCCGGGCGACGGAGTGCA
>JANLSP010000218.1:0-3845 GCA_031362485.1 Novosphingobium sp. | reverse complement strand
TCTATGTGCCGACCTCGGCACATAGAGCAGATAGCGGTTGCCCGAACCGACCGTGCCGAACACGGTGGAGCGGGTGGCGAGATCACGGAAGGTATAGCTGAAGGTGTGGCCGCTGCGGCTCTCGCCAAACAGGCCGAAGTTGGTCTTGTAATCGCCGAAGAAGGCATGGCTGTAGTTCAGCGAGAATTTGAAGTTGTCGCGCACTTCGTCGTTCGAAATGCCATAGGCCGGGCCGTTGGCGTCAAGCGAAACGCCCGCCGCATAGTTCGAGCCTGCGGTCGACGATGTCGCCGGATTGCGATCCTTGATCGACGAGAAGGTATAGCTCAACCCGGTTTCCAGCCCGAAATCGAACGTCTTGCGGATCCGCGCCACCGCAACGATGCTGCGTCCCTGCGTCGAATTGGTCAGCAGGATATCCGAATTGGTATCGGTGAACGAACTGACCGGCGTATAGCGCGCGCGGCCATCGGGGGTGAACAGGCCGTTGGGCTGAACGCGCAGGTCAGTAAAGAACACCTGCTGGCGAACCTTGGAATAGAGCACGTCGGCGCCGAAGCTCCAGCCGCGGCCAAGCCCTCCCAGTTCTTCCGGTTCCCAATCGATCGAGAGGGTGCCGCGCCATTGCGATGGAATCTTGAAATTGGGCGAAATAGCATTGGTGGGCGAGTTGGCCGACACTGTGCCGCCCACCAGATAGGCATTAGCTGCGGCGGGGATCGTGGCCCCATTGACATTGGTCAGAACCGCAGCGCCCGTTCCCGCAGGAAGGCCGGTGCCTGAATAAGTGCCGTTATTCAGCTGCTGGATATCAATGGTGTTGGTGATCACGCCGGTGTTGGAGAAGCTGTTGGCAACATAGACGTCAGGCGTGCCGCCAGAGAATACGCCGATGCCGCCGCGGAACGACAGTGTGCTGGTGGGCCTATACTGAAAGCCGAAACGCGGCTGGAAAACGCCGAGACCATCCAGGAACTTGTTGTTGGCGAAACCATAGCGTGTCTGGAATGTCGGGTTTAGCACTGCGCGGCTGCTGCCGGCATAAGTGTCGAAGCGGGCGCCGATGTTGAAAGTCAGCTTGTCATTGACCCGCCAGTTGTCTTGGATACCGAAGGTGTAGGCCTGATACTGGAAAGCTGCGGCGCCGTCCGCCGGATTCAGCGAAGGCACTGCATTGCCATAACGAAACCGTTGGGCATTGCCGGCCTGGAAGTCGGCGATCGAATCGAAATAATAGTCGCCAAGCGTGCGCTGGATGAAGACGTTGAACGACTTGGTATCCTGCCATTCGGCAAAAGCGCTGATCTCGTGGTCCTTGACCTGCAACTTGGCCTGGATCAGCGCGCCATAGCTTCTCGAATTAAACGCGTTGGAATGCCGCGAAACGTCCGGGCCGAAGCTGACGTTGGCAAAACCGGCCGGGCAATTGATGCTCGCGGTCGCAGAGGCGCCGGCATCGCCGCGATCCGAAGTCGGCGCGGTGCAGACCTGGAACTGGGCGAATGTGCGGCCCAACACTGGATCCTGGCCGCGCACGTAATTCTTGTAGAAGCCGCGAACCTCGGTCGAGAACGTGTCGGTCCAGTCCGAGTTAAGCTGGAACGCCCCGGTGTGCAGCCGGTTCGACTGGACATAGGCGTTGGAAGCCAGCCCGAGCCCGAACGTCGGTGTGGTAAAGGCGTTCTGGACGAGGTTGATTGAATCCTTGGCGTAAGTGTAGGTCAGCGCGGCGCGCTGGGTATCGGAAATGTTGACGTCGATTTTGGCAACCAGCCGGTCGTCACTGTCACCATTGCCTTGCAGCACACCGCCGGTATCATAGTTGTAGCGCGACTTGGCGGTTGCCGAAATCGAGTCGACCTGCGCCTGGGTCAGCGTCGGGATGGCAGTGCCGGCGTTGTTGTCGAGCGGGCCTTCGGCAACCGGCAGATTGGCGCGCAGCCGTTCAGCGGCAATCATGAAGAACACCCGGTCCTTGATGATTGGACCGGACAACTGGGCACCGAAGTTTTTGTAGGTGAAATTCGGCAGGTTGACGACGCCGGTCGGCACACCGGGACCCGGCTTGGTATTCTTGCCGGTCAGCTCGTCGGCCGAAAAGGCGAAAAATCCGGTGCCCTGAAATTCGTTCTTGCCCGAGCGCAGCACGATGTTGATCGAGCCGCCCTGGAAATTGCCCTCGCGCACGTCGAAGGGGGCAACCTTGGCCTGGAACTGGCCGATTGCATCGAACGGAATCGGCGAACGGCGGCTGGGCAGCCCGTCAGGATTGAGGCCGAAGCTGTCGGTGATCGCGACGCCATCGACCGAGAACTTGTTGTAGCGCGCATTCTGCCCGGCAAACGAAATCGCCCGGCCGCCGGTCGGCGTATCGTCGAGCCGCGCAAACGGATCACGGCGCGAAAGGTCGCGGATGTCGCGGTTGACGCTTACCACGTTGGCAATGGCCTCGGCATTGAGCACGGTTGCCGGGCCCTGGCTGATCGAGCCCGCACCCTTCAGCCGGTTCGCTGATACGACGATCTCGTTGCCCGCAGTGCCGCCTTCTCCGGCAAGTTCGATCGGCAGTTCGTAGGCCTGGCTGACCACGGTGACGATGTCGGTGATCGTGGCCGTCGGCAGGCCCGGCGCTGTCACGGTCACGCTGTAGTTGTCGCCGGCGCGCAAACCCGAAACGTTGAACGAACCCGAAGCCTCGGTGATCGCAGTGCTGCCCGAGCCGGTCTCGGTGTTACGGATCTCCACCGTTGCGCCGCCCACCGGGGCACCGCCATTGGTCACCGTGCCGCGGATCGACGAAGTCGTCTCCTGCGCCATGGCCGGCGTCGCCATCGCGCAGGCGATCGACAGGCTGGCGGCGGAAGCGGCGAGATAGAAACGGATCTGCATGACGATTTCCCTCATTGCGATGTGGCGGCGCAAAGTCTGCCGGGCTGGTGCCCGAAATGACGGTGGCGATGGCCGAACTAGATTACAGTGTCACGACACCTCGGCGCGCGAATCCCCGTGGGCGCTGGTGCTCTTGGGCGAGACTACTGACAAATATGACAGGAGCAAGACGACGCCATGCAAATCATGTGGCGACCGGCATGGGTGCGCGCCGATTCTTGCTGCGCTGCGGCAATTGTGCAACAGGCTGCCGATGGGCGCCGGACATCACCACCACCATGGCCATCATCATGGGCACGGGCATGACCACGCGAAGGGCCTTGGCCGCGCCTTTGCCATCGCCATCATGCTCAATGGCCTGTTCGTCTTGGCCGAAGTGGCAGCCGGCATACTCAGCGGTTCGATGGCGCTGCTGGCGGATGCCGGGCACAATCTCTCCGACGTGCTCAGCCTGGTCCTGGCCTGGGCCGCCAGTCGGCTCGCCAAGCGACCGCCCTCGGCGCGCTTCACCTATGGCCTCAAGAGCTCCTCGATTCTGGCCGCAATCGCCAATGCCGCGCTGATCTGGCTGGCGCTCGGCGCGATCCTGGTGGAGACACTGCGCCGCCTCGCCGATCCCGCACCGGTCGCAGGGGCCACGATGATGCTGGTTGCGGGTATCGGCATCATTATCAACGGTGCCAGCGCGATGCTGTTCGCAAAGGGCCGCAAGGGCGATATCAATCTTCGCGCCGCCTTCCAGCATCTCATGGCCGATGCCGTCGTTTCGGCCGGTGTCGTCGCGGCGGGGCTGGCGGTCATGCTGACGGGGCACAGCTGGATTGACCCGGTCACCTCGCTGGTCATTGTCGCGGTGATCGCCTGGGGCAGCTGGGGGCTGCTGCGCGATGCGGTGCGCATGGGCATGCTGGCGGTGCCCGATGGCATCGACGAAAGCGCGGTGCGCAGTTTTCTGG
>JANLSP010000086.1:0-3193 GCA_031362485.1 Novosphingobium sp. | reverse complement strand
GTTCACCGTCAGTCTCGATGGCGAGCCAGTGAATTTCACCGAGCATTTCTATTACCGCAGCTGCATGTTTTCGAATGTGCCCAATCTGGCGGCACTGTTCGGCTATCTCAATGCCGGCTGGACCCTGCGGGTTGATATCGTCACCGACTGGCTTTGCCGCCTGCTGGTGCAGATGGATGCCTGGAAAAAGGACATCGCAACCCCGGTGCTGCCAGAAGCTAGCGGCCTCACAGAGTACCAGCCGTTCGACATGTTCACATCGGGCTATCTCCAGCGCGGCAAGCATCTTATTCCCAAAAGCGCGACCACCGCGCCCTGGCGCATCCACATGGATTATCGCGAAGACAAGCGGGAACTGGAAGCAGCGCCCATCGACGACGGCATTCTGCGCTTTGCCGCCAGCCCCACTTTCCCCTAACCCGTCGCCATGGCTGATTCGTCACGCATATTCACCGCCGCGCTGATCGTTATCGGCGACGAGATCCTCTCGGGCCGCACGCACGACAAGAACATCGCGCAGGTGGCGACTTTTCTGGGAATCCAGGGCATCCGCCTCACGGAAGTGCGGGTCATTGCTGACGATACTGCCGCGATTGTCGAGGCGGTGAACACGCTTCGCGCACGGAGCGACTATCTGTTCACCACCGGCGGCATCGGACCGACGCATGACGATATCACGGTCGACGCCATCGCCGAGGCGCTGGGCGTCGGGGTCACGGTTCATCCCGAAGCGCGGGCAATTCTCGAAGGCTATTACGAAAGTCGCGGCGGGCTGAACGAGGCGCGGCTGCGCATGGCGCGCGTGCCCGAGGGCGCTGAACTGATCCCCAACCGCTACACCGGCGCGCCCGGCATCCGTTTCGGAAACATCTTCCTGATGGCCGGTGTGCCGCAGATAACCGCCGGCATGCTCGATGCGCTTTCTGGCACGCTCGAAGGCGGCGCAATGCTGCTATCCGAAACCATCGGCTGCTGGGTGCAGGAGAGCGAAGTCGCAGTGCTGTTGCGGGACACCGAACAGGCGCATGCGACCTGCCAGATCGGTTCCTACCCCTTCTGGAAGGAGGGCAAGGGCGGCGCAAATTTCGTCATCCGCTCGGTCGATGACGAAGACCTGGCCGCCTGCAGCCGCGCGCTGGCGGGCGCGCTGGAAGCGATGGGCAAACTGGTTGTACCGGGTGGGATCTAGGTCCGCGGTGATGACCCTGGCAACCGGAGCAGTGCTGATCGGCGCCTGCACGCAAGGCGGACAGGGGCCGCTGCTCTCTGCTTTCGAGAAGCATCTTGCCGCGCATGACAGCGCCACCGAAGCGCTGCGGCAATGGTGCGCGGCGCAAGGCATCGCGGTCGATCCAAAGATCACCGCCCAGTTCATTCGCGGACGCGACGAGCCACCGCCGGAGGGACTGCGCGCCCGGCTGGGCGTGGGCGCGGACGAGCCGCTCGGCTATCGCC
Organism: Novosphingobium sp.; assembly: GCA_031362485.1. GTDB lineage: Bacteria > Pseudomonadota > Alphaproteobacteria > Sphingomonadales > Sphingomonadaceae > Novosphingobium. The sequence goes on along the minus strand of JANLSP010000086.1, from coordinate 1,738 downwards.
ACGTGCGGCTCTCGTGCAACGGCACAGTGCTGTCCGAGGCGCACAACTGGTATGTCGCCGCGCGGCTGACGCCGGACATGAACCGCGCCCTGGCAGAGAGCGACACGCCGTTCGGCAAAATCGCCGCGCCGCTGAGCTTCACCCGCGAACCACTGCCCTCGCCCGCTCCGCAAGGGCCGGCCTGTCCCGACGGCATAGTTGCCGTCCACCGCGCGCTGCTGCGCCTGCCGGGCGGCCAGCCGCTGGCCATGGTGGTCGAATGCTACACCGCCGCCAATCTCGCTGGACCCCGCGCCAGAGCCGATTGATCAGGGCGCGGGCGCGTCGCTGCGCGGCGGCGCGCCTTTGTCGAGCGTATAGGTTATCACCAGCCGCGCGGGCACTTTGCCCAGGTTGGTGCCGCTATGTGCGGTGCCGCGCGGGGCCATGAAGCTGTCGCCGGCGCGCAGCACACGGCGCGACTGGCCGGCCATGTCGAGCGCCATCACGCCGCTCAGCACATAGGCGATCTCGACCCCTGGATGCACATGCCAGCCCGAGGAACTGCCCGGAGGAAAGGTGCGCTTGACCACCTGGACCTGCTGCACGCCATGGTCCTGCGGCACATCGAAGCTCGCGACCGGGACGGGCGGGGGCACCGAAGGAGGCGGCGCGGCGGCGGACAGCATGCCAGCGATGCCGAGAGAGCAGTACCTTGCGCAACATCGTCTTCTCCTTTTCACATTCACGCATCGCCGCGAGGGATCAGTCGCCTCTGGTCAGGCAGTCCTGCCGGCCGCCATCGGCAATCGCCTGCGCGCGCTCATTCTGGTCCGGGCCGGGGCGCACCAGCGCGGCAATGCAAAGCCGCGTGAGATCGATCACCGCCAGCATCGAGGTCTGCCGTTCGGAATGTTCGGGGTCGTCGGAAACCGCATTGCGCACGATCAGCGCATGCGGGACAAAGGCCGCCCCTACTCCCCTGCCGCGCCATTCAAACGTCGGCCCCAGCGTGTTGAACCCGCCGCCGCCGGCGTTCGACATGCCCAGGCTCACTTCCTTGCCGCCCCGGGGCTTGATCCGCAGGTCGTCACGCGCATCGCCATAATCAAGGAACACCGTGTAGCCGGCCGGCGCCTCGCATTTCGACACGGACCAGTCCTCGTCCTCTTTCACTTCCACCGCCTTGCAAGTGCTGAACGGTATGAAGCGCGAGGCGATAGCGGTTGCTGCGCTGGCGCTCCGCACCGCTGCCGGAACGCCCGCGACCGTTGCCGCGCCTGATTGCGACGGACCCGCCGATCCGGGATCGGGCGAAGGCACCGTCTCGTAGGAACAGGCGGCGAGCGACAGGGCAAGGGCAGCGGCTGCGATGACGGCTTTCATGGGGCAAGAGTGCCATCAATTGACTGCCGGGGAAAGTCGGCCCGGCGCAGGCAAATGAGACAGCCAGAACCTAAACCCTCCTGGACGAATGACCCTTATCAAAAAGCAAAAACTGCTTGGTGGGCAAACTGAATTGCCCGGACTTTGGCTGCCCGCAGACCGACACTTTAAGGACGACGGGAAATCGACTTCGCTCGGCGTTGGAGACCATCACCCAACCGGCTTGAGGGCGATCTTCTTCTCGATTTTTGCATTAGCCTTCTCGGCCTTTTTGCGGCGGCTGAATACCTTTCGCATGTAAAGCTGGTCCTTTTGGCTGAGGGTCTTTTCGGCTTCGACGAATTGCTCAGTTTCTTCTTCCAGGATGTGATCG
>JANLSP010000305.1:0-3593 GCA_031362485.1 Novosphingobium sp. | reverse complement strand
CATACCAAAGACGACCTGCCGCCACAGCGGCGATACGGCGTTGTAAAGATGGACAATCGCGGTCTTCGCGCCCTCGAGGCTTTCAAACGAGGTCTTGATCAGGTCTTCGCGTGACTGGGTGAGCACTTGCACCATTACGTCATCGGGAATGCGGCCCGAACGGACCAGGCCGGAAATGAAATCGAACTCTGTCGCGCCGGCGGCGGGAAAGCCGACTTCGATTTCCTTCAGGCCCACGCCTATGAGAAGATCGAAGAAACGCGTCTTTTTTTCTGCGCCCATCGGGTCAATCAGTGATTGGTTTCCATCGCGCAGATCGGTTGAAAGCCAACGCGGGGCCTTGGTGATGGTGCGGCCTGGCCACTGCCGATCTGGCAGATCAATCTGGGGGAAGGGGCGATATTTGGCCCCGGGGTTCTTGAGCATGGTCATGGCGTGATCTCGGAATTGCAGTTGCGAACGGGGGTGACAATCTCTCGTCCCTTGAGCGCGCCTGCACGCTCCGTGGGAACGCGCCGGTTCACGCCCAAGGGCGGATAAGTCGCAGGGTAAGGCCGAGTTCGCGTTGCATAACCATCGCCTATAAGGGGCTGGCAGGGGGCTTGTAAAGGGAGAGGCGGCGATCAGCCGGCCAATTCGGCGCTTATCCGCTTACGGATGCGCATCCAGATCGCCGCCATGATGACCCCGGGGATGGTCTTGCTGTCGCCGCGCACCTCGTGGGTGAGCGGGCGGTCCCCGGTGGCCAGCAGTGCGCGCCGCGCGCGGGCATCCTGCGCGAATTTGGCAATGCAGGCGCTTTCCATCAAAGCCCAGTGGTCATGGGTGCCAGTCCGGATGGTCTGCCCAAGATAGTCGAAAGTTGCCGCCTGCGCGCCCTTGCTCGCCGACCGCTTGGCCTGGCTTCCCGACATGGCTGCGATTTCGCGTCGGCGGCTCAGCGCAGTGCATTTGAGCGACTGCCAGAACCCTTCGACGCTGGCATAGGGTTCGCCATCGAGTATGAACGGAGTGGGATAGAGATTGGAAATCGCAACATAGCGCCGGTCAGCACCGAGCGTGATGTTGATCGGTTCGCGGCAGGCCTCCGCGCACGGGCCGAGGTCCTCGAGCACCACGCAAACGCCGCTGCGCACCTGCACATGCAGCGCATGACCGTCAAACCCGCCGAGCAGCGAGAGCAGCGCCGCGTCTGCGCTTGCGTCATCGAAGAGAATGAGTTGCCCGTTCCTTACCTTTGCTTTCAAGCCCGCCTCCTGCGATCCGGTCGCGTCAGACGGGCAGCAGCAGTGGCGTCACTTCGCGGTTCACCTCGCCGATCTTCTTGCCGCCTTCGAACCGGCCCAGGCCATAATCGCCCTTGATCGTGGTGCGGTGCATGCGGCGCTCATACTTGGGATCGCAGCCCTCGACAGCATGGAGTATGCGGTGGTTATCCCAGATCAGCAAGTCGGTGGGTTCCCACTTGTGCCAATAAGGTTCAATCACGCGATACATTTCCTGCAAGGCTTCTTCGAACAGCGCCTCGCCTTCAGGATTTTCGTGACCTTCGATGCCGACGGCGGAAAAGCCGCAGAAGTGGGCGACTTTCTCGCCGGTGGGGCGCTGCCAGATCATCGGGTGGAGCGCGCGGGGGAAGATCTTGCTTTCCTCGGTATTTGCCCGGTCGCGCTCGGTATCGCCGAAGGTTTCGAAATAGCGGCCGAACTTCATTTGCGACTGGCGCACGTCGAGCGTGTAGATCGCGCATAGCTTCTCGATCTTGGCCAGGATCGCCGGGTTCATCTTCTTGCAAATGTCGATGCCATCGGCAAAGCCAGTGCGGCCTTCCTCGGGCGCGGCGATCACTGCGCGCAGCACGCCGGCATAGTTCAGCTCATCGTTATAGGTGTGGTCGAAGTGCCAGGGCAGGAAAGAATAGACTTTCTTGCCGCGAAACATGGTGAGCCCGTGATCATGGCCCGGGTCCTCGCGCGGCAAGCTGTGCATGTCGATCACGCCGAGCATGTCGCCGCCCGCGCGCGGCACATTGCGAGTGGGATGGTCCTTCAGCGGGCCGAACACTTTGGAGAGCTCGACCTGCATCTTGGGAGTGGGCTCCATATTCTCGAAAACCAACACCCCGCGCTCGATGAACAGCTGGCGCAGTTTTGCGCGCAGGTCTTCATCATAGATATTTTCCCAGGTTACGCCATCGACGCGATTGCCGAAGGAAAGGCCCGGGGCGAGGGGTGTTATGCTGATTGCGGACATGATGCGACGGAACTCCCAATTGACTGGACAGCATTCTAGCAAAGGAACGTCACGGTGCGCAAATGCTTGTTGCGAATGCCGCGGGGGATTGAGAAGTGCCCAGATTGAACTACCGTTCTGCGCCATGAGCCAGATCCGCCCCCTCACCCTCGCCGTCCCGCAAGCGGACATTGACGACCTCCACCGCCGGCTTGATCTGGTGCGCTGGCCTGAGAAGGAGCCAGTTGACGACTGGTCTCAAGGCGTGCCGCTGGCGGCCTTGCAAGGCCTCGTGGAATACTGGCGGGGTGGCTACGACTGGCGGCGGTGCGAGGCGCAGCTCAATGGGCTTGGGCAGTTCATCACTGAGATCGACGGGCTGGATATCCATTTCCTGCACGTCCGCTCGCCGCATGAAGGGGCCATGCCGCTAATCCTCACGCATGGCTGGCCGGGGTCGGTGGTTGAATTCCTCGGCTGCATCGGACCGTTGACTGACCCGGTGGCCCACGGCGGCAGGGCCGAGGACGCTTTCCATGTCGTCGCGCCCTCGCTGCCGGGCTATGGCTTTTCCGGCAAGCCTGAGCGCACCGGCTGGGATGTACCCAAGGTCGGGCAGGCATGGGCAGAGCTGATGGGTCGGCTCGGCTATGACCGCTGGCTGGCGCAAGGCGGCGACTGGGGGGCAATTGTCACCACGGTGATGGGCGCTCAGGCGCCAAAAGGGTTGATTGGCATCCACACCAACATGCCGATCGCGCGAATCCTGCCCGAGGATCGCGACGACAAAGACCCGGCAGTGCTCGCCGCGCTGAAGGCTGGCGCGCATTATAATGAATGGGATTCGGGCTACTCCAAGATCCAGGCGACCCGGCCGCAGACCATCGGCTATGGCCTGGTCGACAGCCCGGTGGCGCTGGCGGGCTGGATCTACGAGAAGATGTGGGCCTGGACGGACAACTCGGGGAAGCCCGAGGATGCGCTGAGCCGCGATACCATGCTCGACAACATCATGCTCTACTGGCTGACCGCAAGCGGCGCTTCGGCGGCGCGGATGTATTGGGAAAGTTTCGACACAATCGCCAAGGGCGGATATCAGGTCGATCTGCCTGCCGGCGTCAGCACTTTCCCGCGCGAGATCACCCGTGCGCCGAGGAAATGGGCAGAGCGGACCTTGCGCAACCTGGTTTACTGGAACGATTGCCCCCACGGCGGACACTTTGCCGCGTGGGAGCAGCCGGGGATTTTCGTAGCCGAATTGCGCAAGTGCTTTGCGCTGATGCGGTAAGGGCTGCGCAATTCCTCCTCTCCCCCCGACGGGGAGAGGTAGCGCAGCTTGGCCATGAAGGGGCCTAGCGAAG
>JANLSP010000043.1:0-11172 GCA_031362485.1 Novosphingobium sp. | reverse complement strand
TATCCCCGATCTTGAGGGCTGCACCTTGTGTGAGCCCCTCCTCGTGGACGCTGCCTGGATAGGCTTGGGGCCAGTTGCCGGGATTGGAAACGAAATCGTAGACCTGCTCGGCCGACTGGGTAAATGCAGTTTCGTTAACGTTGGTGACGATGGCCATGCCTGACTCTCCTGCTATTTTTATCGGATACTTCTGTGGATTCCTGACCCGATCCTAGGCATTCAGACCGCTGGCGCAAGCTACCGCTGCCGAACGGGCGGGAAGAGCTGACGGCCGGCTAACTTGCCAGGTGAAGCGTAACCACACCTGCGCGATTCTCGGCCAAAACAGGTCAAGCGATCTGACGAAATCGGTTGTCAGGTAAGCGCCAGCTCAGGATTGGCAAAGGCAATGCCGTGTTCATTGGCGACCTCGGCACAGGTCACCTGTCCGTCCCAGACGTTGAGTCCCAGCAGCAGATTGTGGTCGCGCCGCAGCGCTTCTTTCCAGCCGAGATCGGCGATGCGCAGCGCATGCGGCAGAGTCACATTGTTGAGCGCGTAGGTGCTCGTGCGGGCAACTGCGCCGGGCATATTGGCGACGCAATAATGAACAATGCCATCGACGACGAAAGTCGGGTCGGCGTGAGTGGTGGCGTGACTGGTTTCGAAGCAGCCGCCCTGATCGATGGCAACATCGACCAGCACCGCACCCGGTTTCATGGTCTTGAGCATCGCGCGCGTAACCAGTTTGGGCGCGGCGGCCCCCGCGACCAGCACCGCACCGATGACCAGGTCTGCTTCCGCCACACAGGCAGCGATGCTGGCCCGACTGGCGAAACTTGTATGGGCGCGGTTCTCGAAATGGATGGCCAGGCGTTCGAGGACGTCGGGGCTGCGATCAAGGATCGTGACATCAGCGCCAAGACCGGTTGCCATCTGCGCCGCATTGAAGCCGACCACGCCACCGCCGATGATGGCGACCCTGGCAGGAAGCACGCCGGGAACGCCGCCGAGCAGCACGCCGCGGCCGCCATGTGCCTTTTCAAGCGCGGTGGCACCAGCCTGTACGGCCATGCGCCCCGCGACCTGGCTCATCGGTTTCAACAGCGGAAGGCCGCCGCGGCCATCGCCGACTGTTTCGTAAGCGATGCACACGGCGCCGCTCGCCATCAGGTCTCTGGTTTGCTCAAGGTCGGGGGCAAGATGAAGGTAGGTGTAAAGCACCTGTCCCTTGCGCAACATGGCGCGCTCGGCAGGTTGCGGCTCCTTGACCTTGACGATCATCTCGGCGGCGGAGAAAACTTCGGCGGGCGTGGCGACTATCGCCGCCCCGACTTGGCGATAAGCTTCGTCGCCGGCGCCGATGCCGGCACCGGCTCCGGTTTCAACGAGCACTTCGTGCCCGTGTTCTACAAGTTCGCGAGCGCTCTCCGGGGTCAGCCCGACGCGGTATTCATGGTTCTTGATCTCGCGGACAGTGCCGATGCGCATTGCAGGCTTCCTTATAATAGCTAGGGCGGGAATTTAGCCCGCCGGTTGGCGGGCATGTGGCCGAAGCGCAAGATTGCGATGGCAGAATACCGAGAAAGCGCATTACTGGCGACAAAATCCGCTCAAGCGACGGGATCGAGAACCCCTAAAACGCTGACGAGCGCAACGACAGCCAGCCCCACGCTAGCTTCTCCGACGAGCGACAGGCGCAGCGCGCGCCGGGCACCGGGGGTTCCATCCCGGAGCGCAGGGGTCAGCCGCCAGCGGTTGAGCGCGGCAATGCCGAGCATGCCGGTGAACAGCGCAAGCTTGACGCCCAACAGCAACGCCCAGGTGCTGTTGAGCGGAATCGGCCAGCCAGCAATGAACAGCGAATTGGCTATGCCGGTTACGAGAAGCAGGACGACGATGCCGGTGCCGGTCGTCGCAAAACCGGCAAGGCGGCGTTCAAGTTCGCGTGGATCGGCGGGCCGCATGACGCTTGCAAGCAGCATGGCGAGCGCTCCGAGCCAGGTTGCAGCCGCCAGCAGATGGATGATGTCGGCGAGTCGGTGGAGACCGCCTGCCGCGCCTTGGCTCGCTCCTGCGTGGCCAGTCCGCGCGGCTGTGGCAAGCGCCACGGCGGCGGGAAGAGCGATGAGCCGCGAGGGCAATCGGAGCGGAACAGCGAGCACGACGAGCGCCAGCGCACCGAGGCGGATCGACACGACATCGCCGATCGGCGTTGCGCCAAGGACAGCGGTGACCATTTCGCGGTCAAGCTGAGCGATGCGCAAGCCTGCCATGGCGGCGACGCTGGCCAGCATCCACCAGACGGAAGCTCCGGCACCAGCCAGCGCGAGCAACAACAGCGCGGCCCGGCAACGATGCGACACCGCGAAGCTGTCCCCGGCAGTCAACCAGTAAAGCGGCAGCCCCGCCGTCAGCAGCAGCGTGATATAATTTACAGCCCGCGCCGCAACGATGCCGCCGTCAGTCACGGATCAGCGCGCCGTGAAGTTGTAGCTGCCTTCGATGCGGTGTTGGTCGGCTGCGACCACGTGCCATTTCAGCTCATAAGTGCCTGCCGGCAGCGGGCGGGGCAGATTGACCGTAAGGTTTTTGCCGCTGGCCCGCGCGGTGAAGCCGCGGATCGGCATCGGCGCATGGTTGGCCATTCCGCGCATACCGGTCATGGTCAGATCGATGCCTGATAGCGGACCGACCAGGTTTTCGGAAAAAGTCAGAACTATGCGCGTCGGTTTGGCTGCAATGGCGTTGGCGGCGGGCGAAGCTGTGACGAGGCGTGGGTGAGCGAAAGCAACGCCCGGCAGGGCGACGATGAGCGCGGCGGCGAAAAGGGCAGGACGGTGCATGGATTACTCCGGGGCTTTTGCAAAACAGGGCTGCCGGCGAACCGGCGGCTTGACCGGTAATACGCGCACAATCGCTGCATCCCTTGGGCTGTGAACAGAATTTTGCTTGCGTCCCCCCGGGCTTGAGATGAGGGAAGAGCGACTGGCTTGCGTATCCCTGCGAGAACAGCAACGCGAGAAGTGACGATGAGCAATCTTGACGAGCTGCTAACCCGGTTGCGTGATGTGCCGGATCACGCCGGCCTCGCTGCGCTGGATGCTCCAGTGATGGCCGGTATAGCCCGCCGCCGCGATGCGCTTGATGCGCGGCGCGGACTAGCCCTGGCCGGTGTGGTCGCGATCTGTGTGGGCACCGTTGGGACATTGTTGCCCGGCAGTCCGGCAGCGGCTGAGCCGCTTCTCGGTGTGCCAAGCGCAGCGCCATCGCATTTGCTGGTCGATTGATGGGTCAGTCTCCGCGCTATCTGCTGATTGCCTTGATAGCGTTCGCCGCTGCGCTCGCGGCGATCTGGCTATCACGCAGCCTTGCCATTGGGCATCATCCGCAAGGCGGTGAGCTGCACGCCGTGATGCATGAACAACTCGATCTCGACCCGGCGCAGAAAGTGAAAATCGAGTTTCTTGAGCGCGAGTTCGCAGAGCGCCGCAAGCTGCTTGACGCGCAGCTTCGCCAGGCCAATGCCCAGCTCGCGGCGGCAATAGCCGGCGAGCACAAGTATGGCCCCAGGGTCGCCGAAGCCATCGACCAATCGCACATGGCGATGGGCGATCTGCAGAAGGCGACGTTGAGCCATGTTTTTGCCATGCGCGCTGTTTTGCGCCCGGCACAGGCTGTGCGCTTCGATGCAGCCGTCGGCAAGGCGTTGACCCGGTCCGGCGACCAGTAGTCCGGCATGGCAGGGGCCGCCGCAGCAACAAGTGATGCCGATCTCGTCGCGCAAGCGCTGTCTGGACAGCAGTCGGGCTTCACCGGCCTGATGGAGCGCCACCGCGCTTCGGTTTTCAGACTTGCACGTAGCCACGTTGGCGACGAGGACGAGGCGCTCGACGTTGCCCAGGAATGCTTTGTCTCCGCCTTCGCCGCGCTCCATCGCTTCGATCCCGCGCGGCCATTCCGTACGTGGCTGCTGCGCATCGCGCTCAACAAATGCCACGACTGGGCGCGTCGAAGGGCTGTGCGGCGGTTCTTCTCCTTTGCCCGACCGTTGGAAGAGGCAGACGAAATTGCCGATGATGCGCCCAATCCGGAAGCCGCGCTCGCCTCCAGTGCCGAAGTAACCCGGATACAGCAGGCGCTTGCGGCGCTGCCTGCCGCGCTTAAGGAACCACTGATCCTGTGCGCGCTCGAAGGGTTGAGCCAGGACGAGGCAGCCGCCGTGCTCGGTGTCAGCCGCAAGGCGGTGGAGACGCGAATATATCGAGCCCGGCAGAAACTGTCTGTTATGCTTGAGGGATAGGCCTCAGGAGCGCGTATAGCTGGGCAATGAACCAAGGACTTTCGCTCGATCGCCGCCATCTTCTTTCAGGCGTTGGCGCCATGGCCGCCTCGCTGGCGTTGGCCCGGCTGTTTCCCGCCTGGGCGCAAAGCGGCACAGCGGGCGCTGGCACTGGGGGTGTGTTGTCTGGCGACCGGATCGACCTTACCGTTGGCACGACCCATTTCGCCACAGGCGGCCGGTCAAGCCATCATGCTATCTCGATCAACGACACAATCCCCGGGCCACTGATCCGGCTGAAGCAGGGCAGCCCGGTTCGGATCGCAGTGACGAACCGGCTGCGCGAACAAACTTCGATCCATTGGCATGGCTTGCTCGTTCCGTTCCAGATGGATGGCGTGCCCGGCATCAGCTTCCCCGGCATCGATCCCGGTGAGACTTTCACTTACGAGTTCACGCTGAACCATGCGGGGACTTACTGGTATCACAGCCATTCGGGCATGCAGGAAGCGGTTGGTCTGTTCGGGCCGCTGGTAATCGATCCGGCGGGCCCTGATGCCGTCGCTTATGACCGCGAACATGTGCTGGTCCTCTCTGACTGGAGCCCGATGCATCCGCATGAGCAGATGCGCAGGCTCAAGCTCGCCAGCGGCTATTTCAATCGCCGCAAGCAGACGCTGGCGGGGCTGCTGGCGGGCAAGGACCAGACCTTCAAGGACCGCCTAGAGTGGGCCAAAATGCGCATGGATCCCACCGACATCTCGGATGTCACCGGCGCCACTTACAGTTTCCTGATCAACGGTCACGGCAATGCCGAGAACTGGACAGGTCTGTTTGCGCCGGGCGAGCGGGTGCGGCTGCGTATCATCAACGCTTCCGCGATGACCAATTTCAATTTCCGCCTGCCCGGCCTGCCGATGACCGTGGTCGCCGCCGATGGGCTGGACGTGCAGCCGGTCGAGACCGACGAGCTGCAGATTGCCATCGCCGAAACTTATGACGTGCTGGTTTCGCCGACCGAAGCCAGAGCTTACGGCATCGTTGCTGAGGCGATTGATCGTTCGGGACTTGCGCGCGCGACACTGGCGCCGCAACTGGGCATGGTCGCGCCAATTCCTGCACTGCGTGAACGGCCGCTGCTGACCATGCGCGACATGGGTATGGATATGGCCTCGATGGATATGGGGCAAGGCGGGGAGATCGACCTCAGCAAGCCGGCCAATGCTTCGATGAGTGGCCATTCGATGTCGATGCGCGATCCCGCGGTTGCGCCGGGTGTCAAGCTTGGTCCTGGCGTCGCATCGCTCTCGCCGATGCCAGTGGACCGACTGGCGGACCGGCCAACCGGGCTGGAAAACGCCGAGCACCGCGTGCTGACTTATGCCGAGATGCGTTCGCGTGAGCTCAATCCCGATCCGCGCAAACCTGGCCGGCAGATCGACATCCATCTCACCGCCAACATGGAACGCTATATGTGGTCGATGGACGGAGTGAGCATGTCGCAAGGGGCGCAGCCGATCGCTTTGCGCCTAGGCGAGCGGGTCCGGTTCAATCTGATCAACGATACCATGATGCCCCACCCGATCCACCTGCACGGTCATTTCTTCGAGCTGGTGACGGGGGATCCCGGCCATCGCCCGCGCAAGCATACCGTCAATGTGTTGCCCGGCGGCAAAGTGAGCTTCGATCTCACTGCGGATGGTGAGGGCGACTGGGCGTTTCACTGCCACATGCTGCTGCACATGCATGCCGGGATGATGCGGGTCGTCACGGTGCGCGGCGATGGAGCGGCGAAATGAGGGCATTGGCAATTGCCTTTTCGCTGGTGGCATCACCGACGCTGGCGCAGGAAGTGGATCATTCGCAGCATGGCGCGGTAACCGCTCCTGCTACATCAGAAGCAAAAGGTGGGGAGCCGGAGATCGGCAATGCGCCCGCACCTCCGGTTCCCTCGGATCATGCAGCGGATCGCTTCCATCCGCCCGAACGCATGGTCCAGGCGCGCGAGGCGCTGGCGAACGAAAGCCGGTTTTCCACCATAACCGTGTCGGTCGAACAGCTGGAATATCGCGCGGTCGACGGCACGGATGGCTACGCCTGGGAGGCCGAGGCCTGGTACGGCGGCGACATTGACCGGTTGGTAATCGCCACTGAAGGTGAAGGCGAGTTTGGACATGCACCCGAGCAGGCCGAATTGCGCGCCGTGTGGCGCCACGCGCTTGATCCATGGTGGAACCTCGAGCTGGGCATTCGCCACGATTTCAGCCCCAACCCACACCGCAGCTATGCCGTGATTGGTATCGAGGGTCTGGCGCCTTATTGGTTCGAAGTTGGCGGCCGGCTTTTCGTGTCGGACAAGGGCGAAGTGCATGCGCGAGCCGAGGCAAGCTATGACCAGCGCATCACCCAGCGGATGATCCTCCAACCCCGGATTGAACTCAACGCCGCCTTCCAGGACGTGCCTGCACTCCGCCTCGGCGGCGGGCTGGAGAGCATTGAGCTCGGCGCCCGGCTCCGCTACCAGATAACACCCCGCTCCGGGACCTATATCGGCGTCCATTGGGAGAGCAAGCTGGGCGGCACAGCCGATCTGGCGCGCGCCGCCGGTAAGAAATCGTCCAGTGTTTCTGCAGTGTTCGGAATTCGGGCCTGGTTCTGACGGCTTATGCCGCAGCAGAATATTCGGCAAAAACATCCGCGGGGAGGGCGGGTAGAGGGGGTTTGCAAGGAACGAGTGGTTTGATGGCGGTGGACCGGTCAGCTGCGAACTACTCTCCACAGCCTATTCCCCGTTTATAACGGCAAATAACGGGCTTTTGGTCGTTTTTGTCCTTCAAATTGGCCAGCTGCTCATCCTAACCCGCGGATTTCCGCGGTCTGGCCTATATTTGGGTAGCTCTGAATAACGGACAGAAATCGGCATACATCCAGAAACTGCCGGGCTTGTTGACGGAATTAACGGCAAACCAGATGCCGTCGCAGATTGTGCGGTCCTCCCGAGCCTCACTCGCGGGCCTGCGCAGAATCCGCCTTGGTGCGGGTCAGGTCGGTGGCGGTCCTCGCAGGTCTCTGACGGCTGTGCTGACTCCAAAATAACATTGACGCCTCCTGAAGGTTTAGTTGAATACTCTGTCATCGCACGCCGCATTCGCGACGCCCCTTATGACATGACGGAGCAACGATGCCCAAGCTTGTGCCAGCGTCGGTCCCGGCAACCAACCAGTCCGGGTTTCCGCCGCAGCATACTGATGTTTTGCAAGGTCGCTGGTACCGGCGTCTGGCCAAGGCGGGGGGGCTGACTGACTTTGGCGTGACGCATGTGCGGCTCGAGCCCGGTGCTTGGTCGTCGCAGCGTCACTGGCACGAGAACAGTGACGAATTCGTTGTGATGCTCGAGGGCCATGCGACGTTGGTCGACAATGACGGCCAACATCCGATGACGCCGGGGGACTGTGCTGCGTTTCCGAAGAACGACGGTAACGGGCATTGTCTGATTAACCGCAGCGACGCCCCGTGTAGCTTCATTGTCGTCGGGCCGTTGGTGCCGTGGCCGGTGGACTTCCCCGACATCGACGTCCACCATTTCGCCGATGGGAAAAAGCGCCGCAAGGACGGCAGCGAGTTCGACGCGGTCAATACTTCCTGATCCGCTGAATCCGTCCGAGGAAATAGAGCTCCTGGTCCGCCAAATAATTGATAATGTTTATGAATATCCCTTTCCCCGCCAGTTTGCCATCCTGTATAGATGGCCGTTGGACTTGCAGCCGGTGCGCAGTCCGTAATTGAACGGCTCGCAATGCTGCTTGATGTAACGCGGGATGTTATGAGTTGCGCCGATCCCGCCTGGTCCCAACCAGATCATGTCTGCGTGCCTTGCCCGTTCGAGCCGCTCGGCCTCGCCGATGCCATCGACCTTGGCCGGAAAATCGGACATGGCTTGCTCCCTCGCAAAATGCACTTGCAAGCGCTTGCAATTGCCTCGTCTTGCCCGCATGATTTCATCGAATCAAGCGAAAGGAATTTGCGTGGACGAAGTTGTGGGCGTCGGATCAGCCTTCCGGATCGCATCGCGACCAAACGTCACGCAATTGCGCTACGCGACCGAACCCCAGATTTATCGAGCCGACGCCAGTGCTTAGTTCGGCGAGCATGGCGCGGCGGGTTGCCGCCTATCTGATCGTCCTCCTCGGCTATTTGTTCTATTGCTATAACTTCAATCTCGTCGATTATATCCGCCCCTATCTGGTCAGCGACTATGGCTTCACGCTGACCCAGACCGCGACTTTCTCGGTCGCGGCGAACATTGGCATCACTATTGGCGCGCTATTCTGGGCGGGTTTCATCGCGCGAACAGGCCTGCGCCGATCGGTGTTCGTTGTTGCGGCGTCGATTGGCACGGTTGCGGTTCTGCAGGCTTTATCGACGAACTTTTCGGTCTGGTTCGGTTTGCGTGGTCTGATGGCGGCGGCGCTTGGCGGTTACTATGTTGTGGCGACGGGGCTGGTTGTCGCAATGTTTCCGCCATCGGTGCGCGGCAAGCTGATCGCGCTCAATTCGGCGACCTACCCGTTGTCGAACATCATGCTTGGGACGCTTGGCGGCGCGCTTGGCGATCAGAACTGGCATATTCTGGCGTGGCTTGCGGCAGTGCCGATGCTGGTCGCCCCGCTTGCCTTTTTGCTCGTGCCGTCGCAGCCCAAAACTGTCGTGGAAATGGCACCGGAAAGTGACGACGGTTTGCCGCGTGCGCCGCTTGTAGGCGGCTGGAAGGCTATGCTTTCGCCGCGCTTGCGCTGGATAACCATTGGCTGCGTGGTGCTGTCGGGAATAGACTTTAATGCCTATCAACTGTTCGCCAGTTTCATTACGCTTTGTATGAAACAGGAGCTTGGCTATGATGCGGCGCAGGTCGGTGCCACGATTGCGATGCTGGGCAGCGGTTCGCTGGTCGGCGGCTTTTTCTGGGCATGGCTGTCGGATCGATTCGGTCGGCGCAGCGCAGCAATTGGTTATGTCATGACGGCGGTGACCGTGATGCTCTTCCTGTTCGGCGGGTTTACGGGCGCCGCGCTTAACCTGGTCGCGCTCGCGTTCGGCGTGGGTATGTCGTGCACTTCGGCATGGGGTGTCTGGTTTGCCGAGCTGTTTCCTGAACATCTGCGTCCTTATGGCGCGTCGCTGTTTCATGCTGGTCATGCGATCGCGATGGGTGCGCCGATTTTCTTCGCCTTCGCCAGCCCGACACTGGGCCTGCAATGGACAATGGCAACGGCGGCGCTGATCTATCTCGTCGGAGCGGGGCTGTGGCTGGCGCTGCCCGAAACATTGCGGCGACCGATTTAAGACAGGCGATAAGCATGCGCAGCTTTTTTGATCCGCGCCAATTGCGCCACGATCCCTCTAAAGAGCTGCACAATGGCAGCTTCGTCGCCTATGCCGAGGTTCCGTCGCGTGCTGCAACGATTGCCGAAGTGCTGGGCGATACCGAGCCACCGCACGATTTTGGCATGGAGCCGCTGCTTGCTATTCATGACAGTGCGTATCTGGCGTTCCTTAAAGACGTTCCCGCGCTCTGGCGTGCAGCGGGCCGGAGCGGCGAGGCGATCCCTTACATCTGGCCCGTTGTCGGTCGCCGCCCGTTGTCGCTAACTCGCATTGACGCGCTACTCGGCCGCTACAGCTTCGACGCGACGACGCCCATCGTCGCCGAAACCTGGGATTCAGCCTATTGGAGTGCGCAGTGCGCCATTGCCGCAGTGCAAGCCGTCATGGCCGGTGACCACGCGGCTTTTGCGCTGTGCCGTCCGCCCGGGCATCATGCAGGCCCTGACTACTTTGGCGGCTATTGTCATATCAATGCCGCTGCAGTCGCTGCACAGGCGGCGCGCAATGCGGGGACGGCACGCGTTGCAATCCTCGACATCGATTATCACCATGGCAATGGCACCCAGGATATTTTCTGGACGCGCGGCGACGTTTTTTACGCCTCGATTCATGCCGATCCCGCCACCGACTATCCGTTCTTCTGGGGTCATGCGGACGAAGCAGGAGAGGGTGACGGGCAAGGGGCGACGCTCAACCAGCCACTGCCGCGCGGCACCACAGTCCACGCGTTTCGCGCGGCGCAGACCCGTGCGCTCGACGCGATTGCGCGGTTTGATCCCGGCCTGCTCGTCGTCAGTTTCGGGGCCGACACCTGGGCGGGCGACCCGATTGCCGACTTCGCGCTGACCACCGCAGATTTTGCCTTGCTTGCCGCCGATATTGCTGCACGTGACTGGCCGACGGCAATCGTCATGGAGGGCGGCTATGCGACTGACGCGCTGGGCCTAAACGTCGCCAGCTTCCTTCGCGGGTTCGGCTGACCCGCGTTAGATTTTGTTCCAACTGCGTGAGCCGGCGCCGGACGTTTCAGCGTAACTGAAACAGAGTCTTGAACCACTGGCTGAACCCTCAGCCTGATCGTGCTCGGCTGGTTATAGTTGCAGTAGATTTCGCCGACCGCCGTTGACACTTTGACAGCGCCGTCAATAAGGTAAGATCACTTTGAGAATGCTAGCTGACATCCAAATTGCCCACAGCCGTATCGCTGATGCGATAAGCTTGACGCCCTGCATCCAGAGTCACACCCTTTCAGCTATAGCCGGCTGCGAACTGTTCTTCAAATTCGAGAACATGCAGTTCACCGCTTCGTTCAAGGAACGCGGTGCGTTGAATCGCTTGCTCACCATGTCAGAGAATGAGCGCGCGGTAGGCGTGTGCGCCATGTCGGCCGGCAATCACGCGCAGGGCCTAGCCTATCACGCCCGCAGGCTTGGTGCACCTGCTACGATCTTCATGCCCATCGGGACGCCCTATACTAAAGTGGCGCGCACCCGATCCCACGATGCCCGAGTTGAGCTGGTCGGGGC